>CAZSWX010000028.1:0-12140 GCA_964610865.1 uncultured Enterobacteriaceae bacterium | reverse complement strand
CAAGCCGAGCGGGAAAATAGGGCTAGATCACCCCATGGGCATGCCCTAAGCAAAAGGTGGTGCGGACGGGCGGTGCCATCGCCAAAACCAAGCGTTTAAACCAACTGTCTTTAGAATCTCGGGAACGAACTGAGATTTTGGCGCTCGATAAAGAATGTCTCAAGCGCAATATGAACGATCCTTCTATCGATTGTTCTGAGCACCGTACTGCCGTAGAGATCGTCGACAAGTGGCATTCTAAGGTTTTCAAAATGTGTTAAAAGTGCTGCAGAGCGCGCAAGTAAAAGATATACGCCATAGGATAGCAGCAGGTGGCAACCCTTCCCTAAAGGGTCAAGATGACCAAAAACCCCCAAACTCGCCAGCCATCACCACGGCAGATTCTGGCAAGTGCATACACCCGGACGGCGAAAGAACTGCGGGCTCGCCATAGGCGGCTGCTCAAAGAGGAACCCGCACGGGCTGCGGTAGTCGATATACGACCACAGGTCTTTCTCTACTTGGGGAGACCCCTCAAAGATATACGGACAGCCTTCAACAATGCGAAACTAATTGCAGCGCTGGATGATGTGTGGTTCCACGACTTGGGGCGCAGTTTTGTGACACGAAAGCTCGCCGAAGGGTGGGATCGCGATTATATAAAGACGATTATCGGCCATGTGACAGATAAAGTGCTTTCACGCTACAATAAGCCATCCGCTGAACAACTTCCCCTGGTGGTGAATGGCTCGAGGGTACTCTTTCAAGAGCGAATAAGTGCCAAATGGAACTGGACGCTAAATAGGCCGCATGCTAAGTGCTTGATTTCGTTATGTGGAGGGATGGCTGAGCGGTTGAAAGCGCCGGTCTTGAAAACCGGTAGAGTCCAAAAGGCTCTCGTGGGTTCGAATCCCACTCCCTCCGTTCATTAACGCGTGGAAAATATTAAGTTTCGGGATCCGCAGCCTTATCTGATGGAGGTAGTGCCGCTTGACGCGGCGCTATAGCACTCCCAGAGGTGGCATCAGAGCGAGTTCGTCGGTATGGATACTTGCTGGTTGTGCAATGACGCCGAGCATCGCTTCAGCTACGTCGTCTGGCGATAACATTTTCGCTCTATCTAGGTCACCGCCGCTCTTGTCCCACAATGGCGTGTTGACCGCGCCTGGAATGACTGCGGTGACCTTGATACCTTCGGAGCGAACCTCTGCGGCTAGAACTTTAGTAAGACCAAGAGCACCGAATTTGGACGCCGTATACGCCGCGGAGCCGGGGAGGGCCATGTGGCTCGCGATGGAGAGAACATTAAGAATATGGCCTGTTCGATTTGGGAGCATGTATTCCAGCGCATTTTTACAACATAGATATGTCGCTCGGAGATTAACGTTCATGAGCATGTCCCAATCATCGGTCCGTGATTCCATAATGGGGGCGAACGCGGCGCCTCCGGCGCTGGTAATCAAAATGTCGAGCCTACCAAAATTATCGACGGTACGAGCCATGAGATTCTGGATTCCTTGCTCGTTCGAGACATCGGTCGGAATAGCTACTGCCTTACCGGGCCCACACTCTTGAACCACGTCGTCGAGTTTACTTTTCGTCCGAGCGGCAAGGACCACGTCAATTCCGACCTTAGTAAGGGCAAGCGCGAGGGACTTGCCTATGCCGGAACTGGCCCCAGTAATTACGGCGGATCGGCCGGAAAGATGTTTCACGGAATGAGACCTCTCTTCCTACTACTTGGCTTTAGGGTTACGTGTTTTGAGAAAGAGTTTCGCCTCGATACTCGAAAAAGTTCTTGGGAGTCTCCCACAACCCGATCGCGGAAAGACTGTTGCCCAAGCGAGGTTTTAAGAGATTCCACACGATTTGTGCAATGTTCTCGCCGGTGGGATTGAGGTCGCGAAATTCTTCGGTCTCGAGGTTGAGGTGCTTGTGGTCGAACCGCTCGATGACCGCTTCTTGTACTATCTGCATCAATTCACCTAAATCAAAGACCATGCCTGTCTGTTCTGCTATCGGGCCCGTCACCGTGACTTCTAACTCGTAGTTGTGGCCGTGGCCGTGTAAATTGTTGCATTTTCCGAAAACCTCTTGGTTTTTTTCGTCGCTGAGGAAACGGCTATGCAGACGATGTGCTGCACTAAAGCTAAATGTCTTCGTTAGGGAGGCCATATTCCTTCCTTCTCCACCGGTGACATCCGACCAAAGGGTAGGGTCTTCATACAGTCGAACGCGGAAAACACGTGCCGGTGAGTTGGTCTGATGGAGTGATTGTTCCAGGACGTTTCTAATGTAGGCCGATATATTTTCGGTGGTTGGTACTTGGGTCTTGAAGGCTGGGTGGTCTAAATTGATGAATTTGTGGTCGAACTCCTTCGTCACTTCTCTCAGGGAGTGATCGAGGTCTTTGATATTGAGAACCATACCTGTTTGAGCGTCCATCGAACCTTCAACTGTGACGCGTAAACGGTAATTGTGCCCATGTCCGTAGAGGCTCACACACTTGCCGAAGCGTCGGACGTTTTCTTCTTCGGAAAACGAATCCTTCCAATAACGGTGTGAGGCCTCGAATTCAACGAAACGGGTGAGTTGATGCATCGTTCCTGCCTAGACTTCGCGCGTCAAAATTAGGTACGAAGAAGGATGCAACAATGGTCTCTCGCGGTCAAGTGGGAAGTGGAAAACGGTACCCTCCCGTCAGGATTGAAACTATGTATTGGGTCGGCCTGCGCAGTTGAGTACTGCTATTTCGCGAGGAGTAAATAGACGTATGCGTTGCCCTGCGACACCGAGGCCCTGCGTAACATAAAGAAAACTATCCCGAAGGCTATATAAACCCCGCGGAAAATTGGTAATAAATCGGGCTAAGTTGTGGCGCTTTCGGGAAAACGGGAGCGCGAGCTGGCCACCGTGAGTATGGCCGGACAGTGTCAAGTTAATCCCCTGTTCGGCAGCACTCGGAAAGATGTCTGGGCGGTGGGAAAGTAAGATTGTTAGGTCCTGCTGAGGCAGCGGGGCTACGAGCTCGTCGAGTGTCGCATGCACCTGTGTCCCGCGTGCCCAGTCCTTTCCTCGATCGTCCAAGCCAACAATGTGGATCACGCAGTCTCCAGACTGCACTTTGGTAGCGGAATCCCGCAACACCGTAATATTTGTGTGTTGGTTGAGACCGCGTACAACTTCCGGTGCTCCCGCATACATGTCATGGTTCCCAAGACAGGCAAATACGCCGTGCGCGGCTTCGAGCTGACCTAAGTAAGGAAAATATTCTGGGATATAATCGGGACTGAAATCTAGAATATCCCCTGTGATAAAAATTAAGTCAGGCGCCTGATCATTAATTTTTTTTACGAAAGTTGCTAACTCTTGTTTTGTGAGGTTGGCGCCTATGTGGATGTCACTTATGTGGACTATTTTAAGGGGGGAAAGGCCGGTGGGCCATCCGAGGAGTTTCAATTGTGTGTTAGAAATTACAAGCTCTTTTTGCCCACGGATATAGCCGTAGAGCAGCAGGATAATAATGCAGGAAACTCCAAACGTTTCGGCAAAATAAAAGATTTCGTTTGAAAACTGCAGCCAAAGTGAACCGAAAGCTTTTAGTGGCGGGTAATGAACTATGAGTTGTGGGCCTAAAGAGACTATTTCACGTGCTAAGGCGATGGTGAATAAAAAGGTCAGGCAGAATGCAGATATTAAGCCAAACCCGAAATAAGAGCGCGTGAGTGGTCGCAGATAATTTAAAATGGCGTGCTTTTTCCGAGCCGTGCGTATAAGCAAGAAGTTTAAGCAAAAAAACAATGCCGGACCAATGAGGTACGAGAATCCGCTGACCTCGGTTGCTGATAATCCGAAAAGACGGGATGCAAGCCACAAGGGCACGACGTACTGTGCTATGCTAATGGTTCCTAATAGCAACAGAAAAAAGTTTTGAAAAAACAATTGAGTCACTTTTGCCCAAGAGAGCTTTCTCACGATAGAGCGAAGAAAACCGTCTGCCCTAGGGGTCGTACTCATACCTAGGGAAAGTAGGGAGTCGTAGCGGTCCTGTAAAGATGGGTAAAAATGGGAAGCAGATCTCTATGGCGGCGAGGTATAGGGCTGCTGTAGGGCTCTTCTGACGGCGACGGTAGAAGCTTAGAGCCACTAACTAGTATTTCCGTTGACCGCAAAGAAAAGAATTTCTATTCTTATACCCCGCTGATGCGGAGGACCAAATGTCGTCCGAGAGGGAGAGTTGTCTGGGTGTAGTTTGTTTTTGAGAGTGGGACGCACCGATAAATTAGTAAGGACCGTCATGGCAAGTAGACAGTCGCAAAAGCGGGATGGTAGCACCGAACAGCAACCAGACGGCGCGATGGAAGTGGCATTGCAGACCATTTCACTCGCGTTGGTAGATGACCATCCTATTTTTCTCTCTGGTTTGCAGCAATTGTTTCGGAAACAGAAGGACTTCAAAGTAGTTGGAGTCGCGGAGAATATGGAGGGATTGAAGCAATTGTGCCAACGGGAACAACCCGCTGTCGTATTAATGGATTTTGAATTTCCGGGCGGGGATGGCATTACCGCCACTTCCTTTTTGCGCAAAGAAGTGCCGGGGACTAAGATCGTGATGCTCACTGGTTATGACAATCCGGATTTGATTTTCCGCGCGATCAAGGTTGGCGCTGTGGGATATCTTTTGAAAAATACACGATCTAAGGAAATTCTAGACACACTCCGGCGCGTGGCGGCGGGGGAAGTGTTTCTGAGCCCTGATCTGGCGAGTAAGTTTCTTTCCGAATTTCAGCGTGACCAAGAAATTGAGGAACTCCGACGCATGGTACAGACGCTGACAAAGCGCGAAGAACAAGTCTTACGACTGGTTGCTACCGGCGCCACGAACAAGGAAATTAGTGGGCAACTTTTCATAAGCGAATTGACCGTGAAGATGCATCTCGCCAGTATATTTCGGAAATTGCACGTTAATGACAGAACGAAAGCGGCGGTATTGGCACTAAAGGCTGGTTTGGGGGAGAAGTGATACGAGTGTACGCCCTCCTGTTTTCTGCTTATTACTGCGCACTTCTGCCGTTTTTTGGTGTCTTGTGCGAGGTTCGGGCGGACCAAGATGCAACTGTTGCTACCGTACTGCAGGAATCTACGGCGGCGTACTACCGACTGGTAGACTACCGAGGAACATTGAAACACAGAATTTGGGAAAAGGGCGGGGTATACGATGAGCATGAAATAGAAGTCACGTTTCGTAAGCCTGGCTTTGTACGGATGGAGTGGCGGACAGGGCTATACGAGGACACCACACTAATCACGAGACCAACGAGAGCGTTCCGGGCCGTTTTTATAAAACTTGGCGGGTGGTTTGATTTTCTCCGTGTGGCTGTACCCACAACGGAGGTAAGTGAACCGTTTTCGCCCGCCCTGAAAGATATAAACGCCTGGCTGTATGCGCTTCGGGCACTTCATCAACGACCCGTAAAAGATCGTAGTCTAAAGCTCTTACGTCTGCAGACGGTTGATCCTGAAATTGCGGATGGCCGAATAATTCTAACGGTACCAGCATTCCTAATCCCGTTTCGCGATAATACCGTAGATACGTATGACTTTACTATTGAAAAGGGCACGGGCCTTCCTCTGGAGCTAGTGTTGCGAGGGGCATCCGGCGAAGTGCAACAAAGGATTTCTTATCTCAATTTGGAAACCAACATTGGGATACGGCAAAAGGCGTTTTCGCCAGAATACGGTGCGACGCCGGACACAGGCCTAATTCGTGTAGGTACAGAACTGGATGTCAGGGGTTTTACGCAGAATTGGGTGCGTAGGTCCGGAGAAATACGGGATTATACAGGTTTATGGGTGACGGAAAATCGATTCAATAATAAATTGGTACGAAGAAAGGCCTCTTTTAAATTTAGGAAGCCGTTAGATGTATATTTATTGTGGGGGGAGGATGGCGGGGAACTCAAAGAGGCTCTTTTTCGAACAGGCTGGAACGGCGGGCGTGCTCGAGTACGCGGTTCTCTTTTAAGTGTGCCCGTAATAGGAGATGTGGTTCCTGATGGATATTGGATGCGCGGAAGGTCTCACCATCCGATCGATGAATTTGGTTTCGGACGAACGGTTGAAAGACTGCAGAGCCAGCTTCTTCAGGGGTGGTTACGCGGTGAACTCGAGGTGCAGTTCCGTGGAATCCGAGAACACGATAGTAGGCCGTGTTACGTTCTCGAATTCGTTTTTCCTAACAACCAATGGAGAACCCACCCCCACTACCGCCTTGTTTTACATTGGGATATTGAGTATCGCGTTCCAGTTAAACAGGAAGCTTATGACTGGGGTAATCAACTCGAAACCCGTCAGGGATTCGAGGACCTCCGTTTTAACGTATCTCTCGAGGACAGTGATTTTGAGCCGGCTAACCCGGAATATGATTTTCTTTTCTTCCGATCGGTGCCCTGGCTAGATTGGTTTCTTACGGGGCGTGGGTGATGGCTGAAATCGAAACCCCCGTCGAGATGGCGGCAGGGACGGGCGGAGTTCTCCTGGGACTTTCACTCGGGATGTCGGGGTTTGCTGCGTTCAATTTGGGATACCTCGAGTTGTACCAGGCTTTTTTGCCCTTGCTGTGCGCTGGCCTACTCCTCCGTGTTGACGTCGGCCTAGACTGGTTCCTTTCTGTCCTGCTGTTCGCTGTTTCGAGCTCTCTGCTGTACACGGTAGGATTGTTCTCCTTGCCGTTACTCATGATTTCTATCGTTGTAACGGTGCCATTGATGTATTTGTTGGCACGTTTGGGAATGGGTCTTGTCCCGGAAACGGTAAGGGAGGATCGTCATCGAGCGAGGAGAATTTGCGAACTCTGTGCGATGGTTCAGATTGCCCTGTTCGCGCGTTATCTAGTGTTTAGGTCGAGCGGAGGAGAGATACCCATTCAAATTGGCGAGTTCGAAGAGCTGGCGCGGTTCATGTTGAGCGAGGTATGTGGGTGGGCTGTTTTCGCGCTTGCTTACGGGGTTCAACATAGACATCGGTATGGCCATCGATACACGGCCGGGCTTGATTTTGCTGGAAGTTTTTCCACGCTGATGGTAACCGGACTGCTTTTTTGTACGCCTTACGTAGCGATTATGATTCTGGGTGTGAACACCTTCGGTATCGGAGGTTTGTATCTCAGTGCGATTCCCGCTGCGGCGGCACATGTATTAGTCCACACTCTGACGGATCGTAAAAAAGAAATTGAGCGACAGAACGATCAGCTTCAAACAATGAATAAGGATGTAGCTAGGAGTGAGCGTATGGCTGCTATCGGTCAAATGTCCTCAACCATTTCTCACCAAATCCTCCAGAAGATAGGGCTTCTTGGCCTGCAATGTGATCTGTTACGCGACAGTTTAGAAGACGAGTCAACGAAGGCATTAGACTCGGTGGTCGAGGCTCGTGGACGAGTGGAGAGCCTTGATGCCTCGATAACAGATTTGAACACGACGCTCTCTGACCTATTAGTGTTTTCTCGAGACCTGGCGGTCCATTTGGAACCTGGTTCTCTCGATGAGTTGCTGGACGACGTATGCATGGAGGTTCAGACGGTCGCGATGTCGCGGGGGATAGAGATCCGCTACCGTCCTTCAGGGGTGGAAGAGGGGAATTCGAACGGGGATAACGTTGGAGAACTAGTTGTTTCCTTGGACAGGGTGAAGTTAAAACAGGCGATTTTGAATATTCTTAGTAATGCGTTGGAGGCGTCCCGGGAGGGTGACCGCGTTGTCCTGGAAAAGAATAGGGTCGATGCCTTTGTACAAGTAACCGTGAAGGACGTCGGCCCTGGAATTTCGGATGCAGTAGAAAAACAGCTCTTTGTACCTTTCGTGTCCACCAAGAAAACGGGATCGGGCTTAGGGCTAGCGTTTACCCAAAGAATTGTAGAACTTCATGGCGGTACGGTGTGGGGACGGAATAATCCGGACCGCGGAGCTACTTTTACTATCAAGTTGCCGCTGTACGGTAGGACTTAGAGAAGGGCGGTCCGAAGAATGATGTTAAGGGGAAAGGTGGCATTAGTAACGGGCGCTGCGCGACGGCTAGGGCGAGAAATATCCCTAGGGCTCGCTAGAGAGGGAGCGGATGTCATTCTCCACAGTAACAAGTCTTCCACCGAAGGGGTTGCGGAGGCGATAGAGCGGGAGGGGAGGCGTACGTGGGCAATACGCGCTGACCTGGCGATACCGGATCAAGTAGAGACATTAGCCCAGGAAGCGTTACGGAGTGCTGGACACATCGATATACTCGTAAACAATGCATCTGCTTTTTATGCGACACCGCTGGAAAACATAACCTCTGAGGTGTGGGAAGAGATTCTGCAAGTAAACTTGTCGTCACCTTTTCTTCTTTCGCTGTTGCTCGGTCGAAAAATGCGGGAGAAGGCGAGGGGAGACGGCAAGATTATTTTTCTTGGGGATTGGAGCGGCAGAAGGCCGAGTCGAAATTATCTAGCTTATTGCGTTTCTAAGGCCGGGGTGCATGCGCTGACGCGCTCCCTAGCCAAGGCGTTAGCGCCTGAAGTGCAGGTCAATGAAGTGGCACCGGGGCCGGTGTTGCTGCCCGACGAATACACTATTGAGCAGATTGAAGGTGTGAGGGTCGCGACACCGCTGGAAAGGCTCGGTGTGCCTGACGATGTGGTTAGAACGGTGCTATTTCTCGCTAAGCCAGGCAGTTATGTAACAGGGGCCAGCTATGTGGTTGATGGAGGTTGGTTAGCAAAGGGCGGCGAGGGCAATGTCATTTCGACGTAAGGAGTGTTGCATGGCGGCCCATCCGCAAAATGATAGATAAAGCGAGACTCGTTCGCCGAATAAGCCAGTAGAGTTGATGAGCGCGTACCGTAGCCAGCGAGATGAATGCAGAGGTCGCTTCCGCCTGTCTCCGCCGTCGTAGTTTTTGGTCCAGAGGAATGGTGGGACATTTGTTTTGCCAGCTGTGCGAATAGGGAGTTGATGGACACAGACGTCGATAGTGCGGACGTACCAGAAGTTTTGGACAATGACCGCTCTGCGATGCTGCGGAAATGTGGCGAGGCCCTTTGTATTTTCGGACAAGTGTCATCGTTGGGGTTCATGTTTGTCAGTAGGTGTACGCCGGGCTCCACGGATTTTGCTATTGTTCCCTCGGCCTCGGGCCACATAAAATAAGCTTCTTGTGGGTCGCAAACCAGAAGATTAAATGGGTTGTAAGCGGCGGCCGGCTGACGAGTTACCCACTCCGCCGCCGGAGCGGCCCCTATCTTCTTTAAAGAGTCCACACATAGGGTGCCTCGTGAGGGTAGGCGAGGGTCGTTGGGACGCGGTTCCCGGCGGTTTAATATGCCCGCTACGACGCCACTCTCGTTAATGCCGAACCAGGTGCCCCCCGCAATCAGGTCTTTGCCACCGAATATGGCAGGCGAAAAATTCAGTAGCTCCGGGGGATGCGAGGGACGCGCCAGCACCTCGTCACGATTGGCCGCGATCACGATAGGGTAGCCCGTAAAGACTTGAAAATAGAGGACAAGCGTACACATTCTACGGGGCGCAGTATATGGTGAGAGTGAGCCAATGACAAGGGCTACGCTGGTTCCCGAACGTTGTGTTTGACCAGTCCCTATGATAGTTTCTGCCGACAAGCAAACAGCGAGGAGGAAGAATGTTCGAATCCGTTGATGACGTCATTTCTAAGTTTTCTGAGCAAAAATATATATGCAATCGACAAATCGCTACAGTAGTTTATTTAGCAAGCCAACTCCGCAAGCCCATATTAGTTGAAGGGCCTGCAGGTGTCGGAAAGACGGAGCTCGCGAAGGTAGTTGCCGGATCCATGGAATGCGAATTGCTACGTCTTCAATGCTACGAAGGGCTGGATGAGGCCAAGGCCTTGTACGAGTGGGAGTACGCAAAACAGCTCCTTTACACACAGATTCTGAAAGATAAAATCAGTGAGGTTTTGGAAGGTACTAAAACCCTGAAGGACGCTGTTGACCGTATTGGGAAACAAGACAGCGTATTTTTCTCGGAGCGATTTATACTGCCACGACCCTTGCTCCAGGCCATTTCCTCAGACAAGCCCCTGGTGTTACTCATTGACGAGATCGACAAATCGGACAGCGAGTTCGAGGCTTTTCTTCTTGAAGTCTTAAGTGATTTTCAAGTGAGCGTTCCCGAACTTGGGACTATAAAAGCGCAACAGCTGCCTGTCGTGGTGCTTACTAGCAACAATGTGCGCGAAATGTCCGACGCTTTAAAACGTCGCTGCTTGCATTTGTTCATTGATTTTCCGGATCAGGACCAGGAACTTCAAATAGTAAAACTGAAGGTTCCGGGTATCGCGGACCAACTAGCCCAACAAGTGGTGGAAGTCGTGCAATCTATTAGAAAGCTTGATCTAAAAAAAGTGCCGAGTATCAGTGAGACGCTGGATTGGGCCAAGGCGCTAACGCTCTTAAATGTGCATCGGCTTGAAGAGGGCCAAGTGAACGAGACGCTTAATACCATCCTAAAATACGAAGGTGACGTTCGTAAGGCAGAAGCGGAGTTGAAAGAATTTATAAGTCGTCAAAAAGCGAAGGTTGAATCGGAAAGTGAAGCCCCAGAACAAGATGAGAAGGATCTTTTGCATTAAAATAAAACGGTAGAATGAGGCGGTATGGACGATAAGATCATAGAATTTTCTCATCTCTTGCGCGAAAATGGATTAAAAGTTTCCGCTGCCGAGAACATGGATACATTTGCGGCGCTCGGTCTGATAGGGATCCGCGACAAGGCATTGCTCAAGGATACGCTAAGGTCGACGTTCGTTAAGAGACAGGTGGACATTTCTGTCTATGATGAACTCTTTGATATGTTCTTCACCGGTCTCGGCGAAGTAATCAAAGCGGCTGGTGCTGAGACGATGCAAGCGATGGAGATGACTGAGGAGCAGTTTCAGGAGTTCTTGGATCAATTAGAAGACGCTATGCAGAACATGGGCGAGGAGATGTCGGACCTCGCCCGAGCGCTCCTGACAAACAATACCGGCCAATTAGAAAAAATGCTTCAGGAGGCGGCGCAGGAATCAAATCTGCAAGAGATTCAGCGGTCGTTCCAGGAGGGTCAATTTGCGAACGCGCTAGCGCAAATGATGGGGTTCGGAAATATCCAGCAGGAGCTGCAGAACCTTAAAGACGCGCTGCAAGGGACGGGGTTGACGCCCGAACAAATGGAGCAAATCTCGCAGTACATAGACCGACGGCTCCAGGATCTTGCACACATGATCCGGAGCTATGTTCGGGCAGAGTTGGAAAAGAAGGATTCGGAATTAAGAGATCAGCAGAAAAACCGGAGTTTGAACGACAAGAGTTTCTATTATCTATCCGAAGACGAAATTCGCAAGATGAAAGAAGCCGTAACGAAGTTGGCTCAAAGGCTAAAACACATTATTGCCATTCGGCGGAAAAGGGGAAAACGGGGCCGTTTGGATCTCCAAAGGACCCTGCGCAAGAACCTACAGTACGGTGGTGTGCCCTTTAACATCATCTTAGATGTGAAGAAGAAAGAGAAGCCGCAGGTGGTAATACTGTGCGATGTGTCGGATTCGGTGCGCAACGTGTCGCGCTTTATGTTGCAGTTTGTGTACTCCGTCCAAGATCTTTATTCGAAGGTACGCAGTTTTATCTTTGTTGCGGACATCGGTGATGTAACCAAACTTTTCGAGGGGAACGAAGTACATCAAGCAATCGATTTGGCGCTAAAGGGTAATTTTATTAATATCTACGCGCATTCGGATTTCGGCAGGGCGTTCAAAACCTTTCACCGGGATCATCTTTCTATTATCAACAAGCGCACGACCGTGCTGGTCCTCGGGGATGCTCGCAATAATTATAATCTGCCCCATGATTGGGTTATTAGGGATCTCCAGCAAAAAGCAAAGCAGGTTATCTGGTTGAATCCGGAGAGTCGGCTCACCTGGGGCTTCGGAGACAGCGAGATGGATCGGTATGCCCCATACTGCGATTTGGTTGAAGAATGTCGGAATTTGAACCAATTGTACCGCGTAATAGACCATCTTGTCACGGCTTAGGAATAAGAATTGGCAATGACTGGTAGGTAGTGTTACAATTGCCAGAAGAACACGAAGGCATTGGAGAATAAATGGACCAC
>CAZSWX010000027.1:0-12255 GCA_964610865.1 uncultured Enterobacteriaceae bacterium | reverse complement strand
TCAGAAGCAGTTCCATTAAATTGTCATTGCCGGGTGTACAAATCGATTGAACAACAAAGACATCGCCACCCCTTACATTTTCAGTTATTTCAACGGCGATCTCGCCATCGCTAAAAGTACGGATGTCCGCAGCCCCTACCCCGGTCCCGAGATATGAACAAATCTCCTGTGCGAGGGGTTTGTTTGAGTTCCCAGAAAATATCTTCAGCACAGCGGAAGTCCTAAACTCGGCAAATGAACTGGCAATACGTTCACCCTTAAAATCTCTTCCCTAGCATTTGTACCTAGTGGAACTGGGGAGGCAGGATTCGAACCTGCGAATGCCGGGACCAAAACCCGGTGCCTTGCCGGACTTGGCTACTCCCCAACACGAGAACCACTATAAACGCGTTGTTCTTGCCCGTAGTCCTTTTCTCGTATTATCCCATTGCGTTACAGAACATTTTAAAGAATATCAACTTCACAATTCGATTGTCTAATAAAATCAGTCTTTTGAAGCATTTTTTGACGCATCGCGAGACGGCGAAACCTAGCACTATTACCTACTAAAGTCTACTGGACCCTCACCGTCTCTCTTAATCAACCATTTCCCGCCGGCGGTACGTCCGTTGAAGTTCGTACAACGAATATCTCCCGCGCTACGTTCCCACTTGAAGTCCAAGCATTAGCAGCAGATCGCGCTCCACGTTCCGAATCAAACACACCGAAAACCGATGATCCGCTCCCAGACATTAGCGCCATTTCAGCACCCAGCAACCGCAGACCCTCTTTTATCGCGGCTACCGTGGGATACTCTGCACATACTGCCGATTCAAGGTCATTCACAAACAGACTTGACTCCGGCCACGTTCCCGGTGCCAACGGCGCGCGCGCACTGTCTGACGCATTCCGCATGGCGGCTCCAATTTTGTCGAATTGTGCGTATGCCCACGGTGTCGGAACAGAGAAATCAGGCACGATTATCAGTACCCACCTTGTTGGAAAGTCGCGGATTTCCGCAATAACATCTCCTATTCCGCCTACTCGGGCAGGCTTACCATGTATGAAGAAAGGAACATCAGCCCCCAAACATAGAGCGATCTCGGATAACTTGTCGGGTGTGAACCCGACGGCCAATATCTTATTCAAAGCTCGAAGGACTCCGGCCGCATCGCTACTACCACCGCCTAAACCGGCCTGCGACGGGATCCTTTTATCGAGCGTAATTTGTATATTTGCAGCAACTTTTGCCTCTTCACAAAACGCCAGTGCAGCTCTGTAGGCAAGGTTTGATTCGTCTGTCGGAAGTGTTGGAACGTTGCAGGAAAGTCGGATGCAGGGTCTATCCCCACGAACCCGATCCGCAGTGATTTCAATCTCATCGTAGAGGCTAACCGGCACCATAAACGAATCAATAAGATGATAGCCATCGGCCCGACGACCAACTATTCGCAGAAAAAGATTTATCTTCGCCGGGGCCAATATGTGCACTATAACTTTCCTTCGCGCGCTCACGTATCAACTTTAAAGACCAGTTGCAGGCCGCGCTCCAGCTTGCCACAATACCTCTATGGACGAAATCATAAAAGATGCTCTCAAAACGGCTTGCGAGGCCTCCTGGGAAGCGGGCCGGCTAATCAAAGATAACTGGAATCGAACAAAACAGGTCTCAACTAAAACCGGCATCACGGATCTAGTGACCAACGTAGACAAAGAAGCGGACCAATTGATTACAGAAAAGATCTCTCGCCGTTTCCCAACGCATACCGTAGTAGCCGAAGAATCGGCCAGGTCCGGACCGGAAAGCCCTTACTGTTGGTATATAGATCCGATCGACGGAACCACGAATTTCGCTCATCGTTATCCGCACTTCGCCGTTTCTATAGCCCTCACCTATCAATCGCGCCCGATCGTCGGCGTTGTATATGACCCTATACTCCGAGAAACTTTCAGAGCCACTGCAGGCGGTGGCGCATTTCTTAATGGGTCACCTATTACGGTTTCCACGGAATCCCAATTGGAACGTAGCCTGCTACAAACTGGGTTTCCGTACGATCGGCACGAATACGGCCATTTCTATCTACAATACTATGAAGCCTTTATGCTACTGACACAGGGGGTCAGACGGTCGGGCTCAGCCGCGCTGGACCTTTGCTATGTGGCTTGCGGCCGTGCCGAAGGTTTTTGGGAATGGAGGTTGCAACCGTGGGACGTCGCTGCCGGAGCTCTTATTGTCGAACAAGCCGCGGGGGAGACATCTGATTTTTCTGGAAATCCATTCGAAATAAAAGGAGAACAAACTCTAGCGTCCAATTCGCACATCCACAAGAAGCTTTTAGTACAACTGAGCCTTCTTCCTAACGAGCCGGCCTGATAATCCTCTCAATGTCTGGCCTCAAGAATCCCCAATCCCTTCGATTGGGCTTGTCATCCCGTTCCCACCAGGTTATCGATGGTACAAACGTCTGAGTATAAATTAAAATGAAACAGCTATTCCTAATCTGGGGCCTATTCATTGTCTGTCAGCCATTAACAGCGCACGCGCAAGAATTATACGTAAGCGGTTACCGTGAGCTCATGCTGCGTACCGGTCCAAGCCGCGACAATAAAATCATCGCTGTACTTAAAACCGGAAATCCCGTTAAAATGATCCGGAGCGCGGGAGATGATTACTATCTTGTGGCCTTACCGGACGGCCGTCAGGGCTATGTACTGAAAGGGTACGTTACGGAAGAGCCCCCAGCCGCCTATCGCGCCCAGGTTCTGGCGGAGCGGGTTGCACAGCAAAAAGGCGAACTTGACCGCCTCAGAGAGGAAAATGAACGGTTGCAGAAGGCCCAAAGCGAAACACAACGGGTCGCGGCAGAGCAGGGAACGCAACTGCGAAACGCGACTGTGGAAAGGGACCGTCTGCGCGACGACGCGTTCGTGTCCAACTTTCTTGCTGGCGCAGGCGTGCTACTGATAGGCTGGCTCCTCGGCTGGACTCGCCTACGACTCCGGAGACGATTACAAAGGAGACCGGGTCTCAGCCTTTGACCGGGATGCCGCTCGCTACGTCACATCCTCGCGTATCCCAAAGAAATGCATCGCATTTTCACCAAGAACACGGTTTATGGTGGTCTCAGAAAATTCGGATAAGAGTTCCCTTGTTTTCTGCATCGGCTGAAGAAATCCCTCGGCGTGAGGGTAGTCTGAGCCTACGAAGAACTTGTCATCGCCTGCAAATTCAAGCATCAGTGGGAGCATGCGTTCTTCGGGGTCTCCGTTGATCCATATGTTTGTAGCGAAGTACTCCGTTGCCGATTTCTTCATCTGCGAGGTATGGCCCATATAGTTGAACCTATAATTGAGGCGTTCCAACCACTCACCAACCCAACCGGACATGGACTCGACGGTTGCAACCCGCAATTTCGGAAAGCGCTCGAAGACCCCATCGTACACCATAGTAGTAAGCGCCATCCGAGGGTCCTGGATGACATTCATCGTGACAAACATGAAGCCGGGGTCGCTATCTCTGTACCATTCGCTGCCGGTATAGTGTTTGTGCCCGACGAGATGAATCCCCACACTCAAGTCGAGGTCCTGACTGGCCGCCCAAATCTCGTCAAAGTCCTCATGGCCAAAGCTTCTTCCATTCACTGGAGCAGCCGCCACAAAAATCGTTCGGCAACCAAATTTCGCGACTCGTTCAAGCTCCAAAACAGCCATTTCCGGATCTCGCAACGAGATATGCGCGGCCGGGTAAAGTCGCTGTTTTTGCGACTCACAGAGTTCGAATGCCCAAGTATTGTAAGCGCGGCAAAGCGCGTCGGCGAGGAAGGGATCGTCGACACTCCCTTCCCAGAGCAGTCCAAGTGTAGGATAAATGACCTGGTAGTCTATGCCCTCTCGATCCAGAAATTCCACCCGCTTTCCCATGTCTTGCCAGTCGGGACTGAGAGCCAGGTACCGGTCGAAATCGCTCAGGTCATGGCCTGTCTCTTTTTGGCCGTACCCGACGACCGCGGCGAGCAGCTCATCCGTATCGACAAGCTGTAAGGGTCGATTGTCTACTATGAGGGTGCCCTTGCCAGTGGAGGCATCCCGCTCCACCCGCATCGCCCTTTCGCGGACACTCGGATCCATGTAACGCTCAAAGAGGTCCAGGGGTTCCATAAAATGGCTATCGCCATCCACGACTGACATTGCACACTCCTATCCAGGTCTCTACGCCGCTTGAGCCCATTTCTCCTGCATGCCCCGAAACTCTTTCTGCAGATACGGTATCACTTCCGTCGCAAAGAGTTCCATATTCTTAATTGTTTGGTGATGGGGCATCGCCCCTATCTGTAGCAAAGAAAGCAAAATACCGTAGCCTAACTTTCCGATCGACTCGACGAGCCGTTGTTTAACTGTTTCCACACTCCCGACCACACAATATCCTTTGCTATTGAAATCATCGAACGACATCTTCGAGTAGTCCAATTCATCCGCTATATTGAGAATATGTTTCATGGATTGGTGCGTTACATATCCAGGCGGAAAAAGAAAATTGAGAGGCATGCGCAGCCCTTTGTGGTAGAGCCACAGGACGTGCTCTTCCGCTTCTTCCCGCGCACGCTCATCCGTTTCGGCCACGTAGATCGGCAATAAGTGACCCATCTGGTAGGGAGATGCAGTATAACCTTGCTTTTGAGCTTCGTCCCTGTACTGGTCAAAGTAGGTCTTGACCAGATCATCCGACATATACACGGCAAGGTAAGGGTACTTCCGAGCGGGATCAGCACACCAACCCATGGTCTCCTTACTGCCAAAGCCCGGTATCCAAATCGGCGGGTGAGGCTTTTGGTAGGGTCGTGGCCAAACATTCACGTAGCGTACCTGATAATGTTCTCCATCAAAGTTGAATGGTCCGGTTTCGGTCCAGGCTCGAATTATCAAATCATGCGCTTCTCGAAAGCGTGCAAGCGAGTGTGTCGGATTGACCCCCATAGAATAATACTCCGCTCCAATCCCGCGCACAAAACCAGAGATAATTCGACCGCCCGTCACAACATCTAGCATCGCGATTTCTTCCGCAACCCGGATCGGATGATCCCGCAACGGTAAACCATTACCAACCATGGCAATCTTCATCCGGCTAGTACGCCGCGCCAATAAAGCTGCAATAATATTCGGGGAGGGCATGGTTCCATACGTGTTCTGGTGATGTTCGTTGACACAGACTCCATCGAACCCGAGTTTCTCAGCATATTCAAGCTCGTCCAGGTACCTGTTATAAAGATCCTGCCCCCGGTCTGGGTCATAGTGTTCGTTGGAAAAGGTCACCCACGCGGAAGGGTACTTTGACCTATCATCGAAATCATCAGGGACATGTGGCCAAGGCATCAGGTGAAAATTGAAAAACTGCATAAGACCTTCCTTCCTCGCCGGTCTTGGCGATGCGAGCGATGGTGTCGTAGGTCGATAACCCTTCGAGACTCGTGAATACTGCTTTCACTGGGGAACGGTCAAGACTCTGCAGAAAACAAATTTGGGTTTCTAGCTCGTTTGTAATGCGACCCTTGGCCCGGGCGCGAGGCTAACACTATCGGGACGGGGAAGTGTAAGAGCTAGCAAGGCGGACACTAGCCCCGTGCCCGTACTGGTTAGAAAGGGCAGGCCGTAGTCACCATACAGGTTATACAGTATGCCTCCCATCATCCCTCCCGATCCCATACCAAGTGCCGCGATCATGAAAAATACGCCGAGGATCGTACCAATCGCCTTGGTACCAAAATATTGGCGGAAGAGCATTGCGTACACCGGCATGGGGCCTCCAAAGCCTAACCCGAATAGTATTGCCCACAAATAGAAGGACGGGACCCCTCGAGCCTCGATAAAGAAAGGGATCATGACCGCCTGAAGCCCGAGAAACAGGGCTATAGCCCACTTGGCACCGATCCTGTCGGCCAATAACCCGTTCGCTAATTTCCCTACCATTCCGAAGACAGCCATCACCATCACGACCCGAGCCGCGGTGGAATTAAGAACCCCAACATCGGTCATATGATTGAAGCCGTGCAACAAAATGCACGAGTGGCACATACAGCAGCCCAGGACCATCAGGTTCAAAGTCCAGAATTCACGAGTACGGACCGCCTCGCCGAGCATGAGCCCTTTCGGGCCGTTCTGAGGCACAGGCTGTTCTGACACCCGACCAATCCCGCCCGCGTCTGTCCGTTCTTCTTTTTTGTCACGCACCAGAAATGCAAGGGGCAGGACGAGTAGGGCCAATACGCCTAGCCAAATGTAAGTACCCTGCCAATCATTGTTAGCCAGCAAGAAAACGACAAGGGGTGCAAAGACCGCCGAGCCAACATTTTGCGATTGTGCAAGCGCCAAAGCTAGGCCCTGGCGCTTCGTAAACCACTTAGTCACAAGTGCGACTATGGGCACTCCCGTCGCTGACCGGCCTACTGCTAGTATGACACCAAACACGACGTACAATTGCCACAGCGCATGGACCTGGCTCATTAAAAAAGTTCCAACTACAAAAAGCACCGTGCCTACGATAATCACCCACTTCGAACCATAGCGGTCGCTGAGACGGCCGCACACAAGACTCGAGACGCCAAAACTAGTCCAGCCTATCATGGAGGCCATAGAAACGGTCCCTCGGTCCCAATCAAATTGTTCGGCGATCGGTTTAAACAAGATGGCAAACGATTCTATTACCCCATACATGGAGAGACTGATAATAAGCCCAGCCCCTACGATAACCCAACCGTACGGATCTTGTCGCGAGGGATCATACGTTTCTGAGTTTGCCATGGACCCTTCTTTCCTCAAGAAGTACCCGGATCCAAGTAGGCGGTACACTTAATTTCGACGAATAGCCCCGGCATCGCGAGTGCAGTTGTGCCAATCCCTGTCCACGCCGGTAAACTGTCAAGATTTTTGATGTAGCGATCCTTGACAGAAATAAAAAGCTCCAGGTCGCGCATGTCCGTATGGTACGTCACCATATCAATCAGGTTGTCAAAAGAAGCCCCCGCCTCCTGCAAAACAGCCTCAACGTTCTCAAATGCCTGGACAAACTGGGCTTCCTTGTCGCGGACTACATTAAGGCTCCCGTCCCTTCCCACCTGGCCGGCGATATAAAGTAAATTGCCGGCTTGCACTCCGGGAGAGTAACGAAACCGCTCTCGTATATTGACCATTTTCTTCGGCGTTATGTCTTTGCGTGCTGCCATTTCTTTCTCCTGCCGTCTAGTGCGAATAGCAGCGATAACAATCGAAAGATAGGGCTAAAAGCGTAGCAAAAGGTCGTGCCCTCTTCTTTTTTGACGCGGCCTTTGGTACGAGGAATCACCGTAGGAGGAAAAGTAATTATGTCCAAAGAATTAGGCCGTCTCGACGCTATAGAACAAGCCGGTCTTGTTCGCACGAAAGAAATTTCACCGCTAGAATTAGTGGATGCCGCCATCGATAGAATTGAGCGAACGAACCCACAGCTAAACGCCGTAATTTCCAACTTTTATGAAAAAGCTAGGACTCAGGCAAGCACTCAGCGCCTGGCAGATGGCCCGTTCAAAGGGGTTCCTTTCCTGCTCAAGGACTTCGGGTGCCATTCGGCGGGGGACCCCTACCATCAAGGGAACCGTTTGTTGAAAGAACTCCGTTTGATCGCTGGCCGCGACACATATATGGCAGCCAAACTCCGCGCATCCGGTTTTATTTTCCTTGGGAAGACCAACACTCCAGAGTTTGCCACTATGCCAACCACGGAACCTGAGGCCTACGGCCCTACTCGGAACCCTTGGAATTTATCTCACTCGACCGGCGGCTCTAGCGGAGGTGCTGCGGCAGCGGTTGCGTCAGGGATGGTTCCGGCAGCGCATGCTAACGATGGGGGCGGGTCGATACGCGTTCCAGCTAGCGAGTGTGGCCTAGTTGGACTGAAACCAACTCGGTCGCGAGTCTCACTGGGGCCCAAATATGGCGAATTGTGGAACGGTCTGGTAAATGAACACGTCGTGACTCGAACCGTCCGGGACACTGCAGCTATACTGGACGCTACGTCTGGCCCGATGCCGGGAGATCCGTATTTTTTAGCACCTCCCGCGCGTCCGTTCTTCAGCGAAGTCTCCCAAGATCCAGGAAAACTGCGGGTCGGGCTACTCGCGCGCATACCCGGAAATGCGATTCCATTGCATCCCGATTGCGAAGCAGCCGCGAAAGCCGCCGGCGTGTTATTAAACAATCTCGGGCATTTCGTAGAAGAATCTTATCCGCTCGCACTCGATTCCGAGCGTGAGCGGCGAAGGCATGTATGGGCAATCTTAACCGCGTCGATAGCGTCCCACGTTGATTCTCTGCAGCGAGAGACTGGCAGGACACTGACCGCAAACGATGTGGAGATACACACTTGGGCCATGATTGAGAGCGGCAGAAGCCGTACAGCGACCCGTTACATTGCAGCCACAGAGTGGCTGCAAGAAGATACGCGCCGTATTGCAGACTGGTGGCATCCGTCTGATGGGTCACGGGGCTTCGACATTCTTGTGACTCCAACGATAGGGGAACCGCCGCCAAAGTTAGGGCAGTTCGTTTCGACTCAAGACGATCCTCTCGCAGGTGCACGCCGTGCTGCGGCACTAATGCCATTCACCGTTCCGTTCAATGTTACGGGACAGCCGGCCATATCACTTCCACTACATTGCAACGACGCCGGACTTCCGATCGGCGTGCAGTTAGTAGGTGCGTTCGGCCGGGAAGACTTGCTATTAAGGCTCGCCTCCCAAATAGAAGATGCTCAACCGTGGGCAGGACGTTGGCCACCTGTCCGAGCATAGTCAGATTCTGCACATCAAAGAGCGCATTGCAGTTCCCACACCTGCCCTATCTTTCACGCAGAAGGGCTGATAGCTGAGGCCCGTATGAACGGAGCCCTATTCGTCCTTTCCCTAGCGTTGTTTGCTACCATGTTGGGAAACGGTCTCGTGATTCCGTTCATCCCGATCTACGCCCAAGAGTTCGGTGCGAGTGGGGTTATGGTTGGCATAATCTTCGCCGCACATTCCGCCTCGCGAACTTTTCTGCTTCCCTTCATTGGGCGAGCTTCAGACCGTCGTGGTCGAAAAGTCTTCCTACTCTGGGGTCTATTTTTCTATGCTTGCACGTCCGTTGCATACCTCCTTGCGGATACACTGGTCGGATTAGTGACCATAATGACGTTCCAAGGCGTTGCCACCGCAATGGTTCAACCTGTGTCTATGGCGTACGTCGGCGACATCACGCCCAAGGGAAAGGAAGGCAGCTACGCCGGTTACGTAAACACTGCGTTTTTGGGTGGAGTGGCAGCGGGACCTGTCATCGGAGGGATAATAAAGGACCTTTACAGTATGCAGGCTAGCTTTCTTTCCTTAGGCGTCCTGAGTGTTGTATCGCTCTTATTATTACTTTTTTTCCTACCCGAAGTGCAGCGGGACAAACAACCCCGGTCACACGATCAGATAGGATGGCGAACGATCGCATCCTCGAAAGCTATTCTTGGCGTGTCACTATTCCGCATCGTCTACGCCCTTTCTAGCACGCTGATTTGGGTGTTCGTGCCCCTCTTATCGTCGTCCCTTCTTCCCCTGAGTACCACGCAAGTAGGACTTCTCATTTCCTTGAACGTGTTGATCAGCACGATTCTCCAAACGCCCTTCGGAAGGCTCTCCGACCGTATCAGTAAACCTTTTTTGATTTGCTCTGGAAGTTTTGTGAGCGCCCTGGCGCTAACCTGCTTCCCCTTAGCTTCTACTTTCGAACATCTACTCGTTCTGAACGCGATAGTCGGCGCGGGTTTTGGCGTGGCATACCCTGCCCATATGGGCCTCGCGATGATGCATGCGCCAACAGCGAACATGGGTATGGTCATGAGCGCGCTCCTTACCGTGCACAGCTTCGGAATGACTATTACACCCCTTATTTTCGGGTTCATTGTAGACTATTATAGTCTGAGCAGCATGTTTTACAGTGCCGGGATTGCATCCCTACTGTGCACTGGCGCCTGCTACCTACTCACTCGATATTCGGATACGCTACAGGCGGATCCACACACGGTCACACGTTCTTGAGATCCCAAATGACAAGCTTTTTGAAAAAAGGAGATACTGGTCGGATGAGAAGAGTGAAGAAGGTATTAGCGGCAGTCGTCGGGTTAGTCATTGCGTTCAGTATTTTTCCACCACATAACTTTGCGCAAAATGAAGCCCTCAAACTCGAAAAAATTCAGCTCTCCGTTAAAGGCAATCGACGGTCCGTGCTTTTTCAGTTCACTCGCCCACCGGAATCGGTAAAATCCTTCGCGTTAACTTCCCCGTCTCGCCTGGTGGTAGATGTTGCCGGCGCACCGGAGGGTTTTCAAGCCTCAACTTTCGAGGCTGATGATGAACTTTTAAATCAAATACGAATTGGCGTCCATCCAAACTATCTTCGGCTCGTCTTAGATCTAAAAGAAGCCAAGGCCCCCTTTTTTACAGTGGAACAGCGGAAAAACAGAGTCGCAGTCGTGTTTGCGAGGGAAAATATTGCTCGGATGAACTCCTACTCTCAGATGCTTTTCACTAGGGAAGAGCCGACTCCCGCTGAGACGGGAAAAGAAAGCGTTCGTTTGGCACGACAATCAGAGTCGCCGGCGCATATTCTTCCGCGTCCATCGATTCGTCAGACCGCTCCCGCCACAGCAACACGCGACAACACCAAAACACGAGAACGGGAGACACCCAAATCGCCCGCCCAGATTCCGTCAGCCACGGTTCTTTCTTCGCAGGCGGTCGCACATCTCGAGCAAGGCCAGGAGTTCTACGACGAGGGCGAACTTGATAAGGCCATTTTCGAATGGAGAGAAACCGTCAGACTGGCCCCCGAAAATGCGAAAGCCCACCACCTCCTTGGCCTTGCCCTCGGCGACTACGGCGACCGCACGGAAGCGATTCGTCTATTGGAAAAATCACTCTTGTTGGATCCTGAAAACGCTATGGCACGCGTACACCTAGCCCGCACACTGGAGGCCGAAGGAAGAAAACAAAATGCCGTTCTTGCCTACCGCAAGGCACTCGAACTGGTCCCCACATCAGCATACATACACGACAGGTTAGGTCATTTATTGGCCGCAGAAGGGAATACTGCGGGTGCGGCCGAAGAATGGCAGCGGGCTATCGACCTCGACCCAG
Source organism: uncultured Enterobacteriaceae bacterium (assembly GCA_964610865.1). Classification (GTDB taxonomy): domain Bacteria; phylum Desulfobacterota; class Binatia; order Bin18; family Bin18; genus Bin18. Next base: position 1,090 of record CAZSWX010000027.1, on the reverse strand, counting down.
AATACGCCTATACACACGCCAATTTGGGGGAGGCGCTGGAGAGTCTTGGAAGCAAACGAAGCGCGCTTAAGGCATACCAGCGCGCCATCGAATTGGACCCGCATGCGTCTTTCGCTAAAGAAGTTAAAAAAAGGATCGCGCAACTAACCGCATCCGGCCTGTGAACGAAGCCTGCCGCCTCTTTAATTAGAACTGATACGTCAGGCTGAAAACGGTCTCGTTACGACTGTCTCCTGGCCTTCCGTACAAGTCACCTATCCCCCACGGACCCGGGTCATGCCCGCTCACCCGCCAGAAAAAGTTTTGCTGCGCTTTTAGTACGATATGATTGGACCACAAATACTCTAGTTCGACCTGATTAAAAGCACCCGTCGATAATGGATCAAAAGCAAAAACCACGAGCGGCTTCCACAAGCCGGCTGGCCCATACGTCGACGAAGCGGCGAAGGTAATAACGAACTCGTTTTGATCTATTTTATCTCTGCTATCACTGACGAATCGTCCCGGGACGACCTCCCCATCAATATGCGCCCGGCGAACGGACGGGAGACCACGGTATAACCGACTATAATCAAGATATCTTCGCCAAAAAATTTGCGCCGTCAGGTAGAATGTACGACTATTATTAAGCGGGCGTATCCAAGTAGGACGGTCCATTGCTAGCATGACAACCGAACGTCTCGCGGTGTCGAATTGATTATGATCCGGGTCAATTCTCGACGATGCTCCAGCTGCCAACGACACTGGGACGCCACTAGTAAAACTCGTCTCGACTCGGAAGACGGATTGTGTGTACTTTTCTTCTGAGTAGTTCGCGGCGACCCCGACTGTATGAGACCGCGGGTTAACAGCATCTAGATAGGCCCTCAGCGTGCTACCGGAGACTCTGGCCATATCCGATCTGACCTTCACTCCTGTATCTCCGGAAAATCCGTAAAAATAATTGAGACTAAAATCGATGCCGCCCCAAATTGCCTTGAAACGCATCCCGGCTTGCCCATTTTTCAGCTTCTTGTTCGGCTTGAGGTCCCGCACCGTCATGTCGAGATCAAAGAGGTGCCCGTCTATGACTGCGGAGTTTGCAACAGCA
>CAZSWX010000026.1:0-12857 GCA_964610865.1 uncultured Enterobacteriaceae bacterium | reverse complement strand
GGGTTCGTGTCACCGTGAATGAGCCGGACAATGTCCGCTGAGTACGGCGTGTCATGCTCGGAGTGCACGTAGAACCTTATGGTCTGCCCGGGGTATGCCGAAATACGGTCACTGTAACCGGTGACGCCAAGCGTGGTCATGGAATTCCTTTCGCTGCAGAAATTTAATCGTCGATCCCGTACGCCCTGAGGAGCGACTCGAGTCGTTTCAGGAAGATGGCGTGTTCGGCGTCTTCCCGTGAAGGATAGGCTTCACTGGTGATATTCACGGATCTGCCTCGGATGCCGGGCAGGAGTCCAATGCGGTATTCTTCCCATGGCCGGGTTTCTACGATGACGTGTTTTTCCTGCTGCGGAACGACGCGAAGCCGGTCCAGCAAACGCGCCAGTTCCGGGCTGTCCATGGGCGCCTTGGCGCCGGGTTGTGCCGCTTCGTATATGGGTCGGGACCGGTGCTCTTCGATGAGCTTGGCCCGTCGGTTTTGATCGCGTAGAAGCGGAAGCAGGTACATCCTGATGTTGTATGCATCGACCGCGCGGTAGGAATAGTCGTCCCGTAAGGCTGTGTGGTTTGGTTTGTGTTCCATACCCCCCCCCATGGGTGTGTGGCGCCCGCCTTTTAACTGGCACCATACCGCTAAATGGCTCCATTGCGAAAGGTAGAGAAATTTGGCAACAGAGAGGTATCTAATCGAGAAAGGAATTAATATGCCGGAAAGTCGTGTTAGCCGTTACCCTGTTGGCAAGCTTGAAGAGTATCCGACCGATGTTCGTGACCGGATGACCGAGGTCCAAAATAAGGCAGGGTTCATTCCAAATGTGTTTCTCGCGCTTGCGCACCGCCCGGCCGAGTTCCGAGCTTTTTTCGATTATCACGACGCGTTAATGCTGAAGGAGAGTGGCCTCTCCAAAGCCGAACGGGAGATGATAGTCGTAGCCACTAGCGCCGCCAATGATTGTCATTATTGTGTTATCGCGCACGGTGCGATCCTCCGCCTTTATTCGAAAGACGCTTTCATAGCTGACCAACTAGCAGTCAACTATCGCAAGGCAAATGTTACAAGCCGGCAAAGCGCTATGTTGGAGTTTGCCGTTAAGATGGCGCGTACCCCGGAGCAGGTCAACGAGGCCGACCGTGGAAAGTTGTTTGAATACGGCTTCACTGACGAGGACGTGTGGGACATAGCTGCTATCTCAGCCTTTTTCGCTCTGTCCAACAGGATGGCCCACCTGACTGATATGCAACCTAACGACGAATTCTATTCGATGGGACGAGGGCGTTGATTGTGGGAGCATCGGCAAAGAATCGTTTGCCCTTTTTCGGTTTATCCCTTGATAGTTCCGAGGAACGAAATTACCGCCTTCGTAAAAATGTCGTTTTTGTCTCCCGCGACCATGTGTCCCGCATCCGAAACGTCGACATATTTGGCATGTGGGACGGCATCCAAGAATTCTTGGGTCGTTTCGTCGCTAATCACATCACTCAACTTTCCCCTGATCAAAAGTGTTGGCACCCGGTGTAGGCCACGGGCTGCAGTGAGAAGCCTTTCAGGGTCCCGGCGAAAACGGGCAGGGCTCATGAGGTTTGGGTCCCAATGCCACCTGTACCGTCCGTCCTCTCCCTTTCGAAGATTCTTCGCAAGCCCGGTAACGTCTTTTGGGCGGGGTCTGTTCGGGATGTACTCTGCTATGGTGTCGGCGACTTCCTCGAGGCTTCCAAAGCCCTCTGGCCGTGCCGTCATAAACGCCCGAATCCGGTCAACGCCTTTTTGCTCAACGCGGGGGGTAACATCAACTAGGACTACACCCGAGCTGACGGGCTCAGGCGCCTCGCCCTCGGTTAACATGGAAGTGATCCCGCCCAGAGATGCCCCAACGAGCACGGGCTTTTTGTCGAAAGTCCTCAGTACCGCGTGCAAATCCTCTGAGAATTTTTCGATATTATAATTCCCGTCAGGAGCCCAGGTACTTTCCCCGTGTCCTCGTAAATCCAAAGATACGGCGTACCACCCTTGGCCAGCAAGAGTTTCGGCGGTGTTTCCCCAGGCGAAACGCGTTTGCCCTCCCCCGTGTAGGAGTAGCACTGGCGGGTGATCGGGAGCGCCCCACGCGTCGGCTACAATAGTTAGCCCTTCCTCAACTTCGTAGGTGATACGCTCTACTCGCGTGTCGGACTTCTGTGCTGGCATTGGCACCTCCTGAATGCGCTCGAATTAGGTAACGCTTCTTTGGCTGTAGTGTATGGGCATCGGTCGGCTCCGTCTCATTTTCTGTGTATGCTCCTTTTTTTGAGGCTCTGAGTCGAGCCTTCTAAGGAGAAATGGGGAGGCGCCACGCCAGGTCTGAACCGTGAAACGAGACGCGACGCTATCATTCAGCCGTAGCTCCTGCAAGGTCTGAGTCGTTGGCATCGTTATTACAGCCATGTACAACGGTCATGCCTGGCGTGGCGCTGGACCTGCGACATATCCAGAATAGCGACCTCGCGTTTTGGAGGAATCGGGATTGCTAGGGGATCATGCATTTTAAGATCTTTGTGAGAAAAGGGGCACAATATGGCAACAAACGACGATCTATGTTGGATGTCGGCCACTGAGCTAGCAAGAGCTATCCGGCAGAAACAGCTTTCCCCAGTCGAAGTGACGAGAGCCGTCTTGGATCGCATCGAACGAGTTAACCCCGGTCTGAACGCGTTCGTGACCGTGACTGATCGCACGGCCATGCGCAGCGCACGAGCGGCGGAAAAGAAATTGATGCGGCGTAGAGCATCATTAGGCCCGCTACACGGCGTTCCTTTTTCTACTAAAGACCTGGTCACCACCAAGGGGATCCGCACCACGTTTGGGTCCCCGTTATTTGCAGAGAACATCCCGTCGGATGATGCGCCGATGGTAGCTCGGATGAAGGCCGCGGGGGCAATACAATTAGGGAAAACAAATACGCCCACATTCGGTTGGCTTGGGGTTACGCAAAACCTTTTGTTTGGCGTGACGCGTAACCCATGGAACACAGCGCTTACTCCCGGGGGCTCGAGCGGGGGAGCGGGTGCCGCACTTGCTGCCGGGTTGGGCCCTATAGCGATAGGGACAGATGGCGGAGGGTCGATTCGGATACCGTCGTCTTTCAGTGGTGTATTTGGGATCAAACCAAGTTTCGGTCGGGTTCCGGTCTCCCCGCCGAGTGGGGCATGGAGTCTTTCACATATCGGCCCGATGGCGCGCACCGTTGAGGACGCCGCTCTTGCTTTACAGGTTAGCGCTGGGCCAGACGTGCACGACCAGTACTCTCTCCCGCACAGTGGCGTTGATTATCTAAAGAACTTACGTGGCTCCTTAAAAGGCTGGCGGATAGCGTGGTCGGATGATCTAGGTTTTACAAAGGTAATGGACCCCGAAGTACGATCTATCTGTGCTCGCGCTGCACGGCGTTTTCGAGATTTTGGATGCCGGGTGGATACGGTTAAGCCGGGGTGGTCGAATCCCCAGAGAGCATGGGAAGGGTTGTTTTGTGGCGGTATAGCGGCCCGTCTTGAAGGAGCGTTGAGAAAAACCCGGGCTTCCATCGACCCTGGACTCGTAAAATTGATAGAGAAGTCGCAAGAATGGAAGCGCGGGCATTATATTGATTCTTGGTTTAAGAGGTTGGACTGGAACACTGGCGTACAACATTTCTTCGATAAGTATTCGCTGCTCTTGACGCCAACACTTCCTTGTCCTCCCTTTCCCGTCGGACGGGAGCATGCCAGGTTAATCAATGGCACTCGGCTTGCTCCCTACGAATGGCTCTCTTTCACATTTCCGTTTAATTTGACCGGGAATCCAGCGGTTTCGATACCGTGCGGGTTCACAAAATCAGGGTTGCCGGTCGGTCTCCAGATAGTGGGGCGCAGGTTTGCGGATGAAGATGTACTCCGGGCGTCTGCTGCGCTCGAGAGCACGTGCCCATGGTCCGGCAAGAGGCCAGCAGATATGTAGTCATTTGCTGGTGTCTACTATGGATCCGGATTATTGAATTGTCTCCTCTGGCTGGCCGGGAACGGCAGGGTTACACGAGAGCCGCCCTCTGTGCCTGTGCTCGAAGACACTCCGGCGCACTACCCTGAATGCGCCAGAGTCGCGGAGACAAGGTTATGATCTAAGAGTCTTTATCATACAACACGCCCGAGTCCCGCAACTTTTGAACCTCCTCGGGCGAGCGCTTTAAGTACTCAGTTAGTATGAATTCGTTTTGTTGGCCCAGCGTGGGAGCTTGGAGTGGAAGATCCTCTGGGAAAAGCGAAAAGCGAAGCGGCATTCCTGGAATATCGAATTTTCCGGCTATTGGGTCCGCGATGGTTCGTACGGTTCCTCGTTCGCGAAGGTGAGGATGTTGGGTGGTTTCTGCGACCGACAGCACAGGGGCCACCGGGACTCCAAATTTCTCCATGTGGGCGACCGCCGAACTCGCGTCGGCAAATGTTTCCATCAACCAATCTTCGATGATCTGGACGACCTCGGTACGATTCTGCAGTCGCACGACATCGTTACAATATCGCTCATGTTCAACAAGTTCGGGTTTTTCCATGGAAGCGCAAAGGTCTTTCCAGTGGTGTAAAAAGGCCATGATTACGACCGAGCCTTTTTTTGCACGGAAAACGCCGGCGGGGCATACATAGCTCAGATGGCGTCCTGATCGGCTAGGCTGCATTTTCCCTTGTGTGCCGCTGTATTGGTGGACGTTCACTTCATGGTAGTGATAGTAAACGTCTAACAGGCCGATATCGAGGTGCTGTCCCTTACCTGTGCGGTCGCGGTAGCGCAGAGCCGAAACAACGGCGAGTGCGCCGTGGACGCCGGTGCTTATATCTCCCATTCCGACGCCTGGTATATAAGGCGCTTCATCAGGGTCCCCGATCATGGCGGTGACGCCGGAATAAGCTTGAGCGATATAGTCGTAGCCGGGCTTGTTCGATAAAGGTCCACTTTGACCGAGGGCTGAAATGGAGCATAGGATAATGTCTGGCTTAATTTTTTTTAAATCGTTGTAGCCCAAGCCCATTTTTGCCATCACACCCGGCTTGAAATTTTCGACCACCACGTCCATTTGTGCGACGAGTTCTTTGATGATCTCCATGGCCTTCGGGTCACGGATGTTCACGCACAAACTTTTTTTGCCGAGGTTCTGCTGAATAAAGTAAAGGCTACGTTCTTTTTCATCAAATACAGAAATACCGCGTACCATATCCCCGCGTGGCCCCGACTCAACCTTAATTACATCCGCTCCCATTTCTGCCATCATTCGGGTGCAACTCGGTCCAGCAAGTGCGCGAGTGAAATCCAATACTCGCAAATCACTCAATATATGGTCCATTCCGCTTGGCATTGTGTTCCTCCTTGGTTGTTTGGCCGTGGGGTTAATCCCACATTAACCCACCGTCGACGTTGAATGACTGGCCAGTAACGTTCATCGCCTCGTCTGAGCCGAGAAAGACCGCCATGTTGGCAATGTCGTCTGGGCTGTTTGACCGTTTAAGTGGGATCGACGAATCTAGTCTTTCTCTGGCTTGTTGTTCCGATATGCCTTGCCTTTCGGTAATCTGTTTCATAACATTTTGATACAGGTCTGTTCGCGTGGCTCCCGGACAGATTGAATTGACATTGATGTTGTGTTTGGCCAGTTGCGACGCTCCAACGCGAGTCATAGCGATTACGGAGCCTTTAGAACCAGCATAGGAAATATTAGATGTCCCGCGGAAACCCTTGCCGGCAATAGATGCGATGTTGATTATCTTTCCTTCTTTGCGTTTTGCCATCTCACGCGCCACTGCCTGCATGCAGAAAAATACGCCCTTCGAGTTCACCCCATGAATCCAATCCCAGGCCTCTTCCGTGACGTCAAAAAATCCTAAGCTTTTGGTTACGCCGGCATTGTTCACGAGAATGTCGATCTGGCCAAACGTGGAAACGGTCTCTGATACCATCGCGTCGATGTCTTTAAGATGGCTCATGTCGGTTTTTACGAATACGCCACGCCGGTCATGTGAATCGACTTCTGCTGCAGTGTCTCGGCCTGCGGTCTCGTTGATGTCGGCTCCCACAACATGCGCGCCCTCTCGCGCAAACCGGATGGCTATCGCTCTTCCCATACCGGTGCCCGTGCCTGTAACAATTGCAATTTTGTCCTTTAGGCGCATGGTTCGTGCCCTCCCTCTACCGCTTTATTTGAATTCAGGCATAACGTCCTTGGCGAATATTTCTAACCCCTGTCGCGCCCGCTGGGGATCTCGGCCGCCGGCGTGGAAATAGAATGCCACTTGGTCCAATTCGAACTCGTCGTCTAACTCGTGCAGGCGCCGGCGACATTCCGCGGGGGTGCCTACGATAGCTCGCTCTTCGACATCATCCGGCATCGATAATATGAATTCAAGGTAAGACCGCATAGGATCGTGTTCAGGCACTCGGTGTAGGGCATCCTTAGGAACGAACGAGGTTATCAATTCGGTATAGGCTCGCGTGCTTGTGACGGCGTCTCGCACGGCTTCGTTGTGGTCTTCATTGACAAACATGAAAAAGATACACGTCGTTCTTGCGGACAGGTGTCCTGAGTCGTCAAGCGTGTTCCGGTAGTGACTAAGCCTGGACCGCACTTCCGGGTGCGGAGCACTCAGCCAGGGGACGACGAAGGCATTATCGCCTATTTTACCTGCCTGCTCAAACGATTCCCTACTCAAAGTCCCACGGTAAATTGGAGGATGAGGCGTCTGGGTAGGCTTGGGCCCAATGGAAAGCGAAGGTACTTGCCAGAACTGCCCCTTGTACTCAAACGGGTCGGTAGTCCAGGCACCACGGATGATTTCCAAAGCTTCTTCGTAACGCGCCCGGTTTTCTCCTTGATCGATCTGAAATCCCTCGAAATGCTTTGGTACGATCCCTCGCCCGGCACCGAAATTTAGCCGACCATGGCTAAGGATATCAAGCATTGCAAAATCCTCGGCCTTCCGGAGCGGATTTTCAAATGGCAGCAGGCTAATTGCAGTTCCCAGTCTGATTTTTGATGTTTCCCTTGCCAGTGCGGTTAGAAACAGCTGAGGGCTAGGACAGATCCCGAATGAGTAAAAGTGTTCTTCTCCGAGCCACACCGCATCGAATCCAAGCGTTTCGGCTTGAATGCAGATGTCGAGGGTGTCCTGAAAATACTGTGCTTCGTTTTGTCTTTCACGGAAAAAGTCAAACAACGAGAACAGACCAAATTCCATAGGGTGGCCCCCCTTAAAGGCCCTTTGCGGCGGACTGGGCTTTTACCGGAACTCCGGCATGACTTCATGTGCAAACAATTCCAGGCTCGTGCGTGCGCGTTCAGGATCTCGCCCGCCTGCGTGGAAATAGAATGCTACCTGATCCAATTCAAATTCGTCGTTCAGTTCGTGTAGTCGGCGTCGGCACTCGGCGGGCGTCCCGACCACCGCGCGCTCTTCGAGATGATCGGGCATAGATCGGGTAAATTCGATAAACTTTCTCACGGGCTCTCCCGTGCTCATTTTGGTCAGCAACTCTGGCGGAATGAATGACGTAAATAATTGGGTGTAGGCACGGGTAATGTCTCTGCCTTCCTGGATTGCGACTTGGTGATCCGTGTCTACGAAGAGAAAAAATATGCAGGTCGTTCGTTTCGGACCGTGGCCCTTCTCTTTAAGAAGGTCACGGTAACGGTTCACCCGCTTGCGTACAACAGGGTGAGGGCCCGTAAGCCAGGGTACCAGGAAGACATTATCCCCTGCGGCGGCCGCGCCTTCAAACGACTCTTGGCTTATGGTGCCACGATAGATCGGGGGATGTGGTGTCTGCAGGGGCTTCGGTCCGACGGAAAGGGAAGGTACTTGCCAAAATTGACCAGCGTATTCGACTGGATCTTGTGTCCATGCGCGGCGTATGATCTCGAGTGATTCTTCGTATCTCGCACGGCTCTCCCGCAAGGGTACTCCAAACCCCTCAAAATGTTTTGAAATGAGTCCCCGACCGGCCCCGAAGTTCAACCTCCCATTACTGAGGATGTCGAGCATGGCGAAGTCTTCCGCCTTACGAAGTGGATTCTCGAAAGGTAAAAGGCTAATAGCGGTCCCTAGCCTTATATGGGAAGTTTCACGCGCGAGTGCGGTGAGAAAAATCTGAGGACTTGGGCATATGCCAAAAGCGTAGAAGTGTTCCTCTCCGAACCACACGGAATCGTAGCCGCACTCCTCGGCAAACACTCCCAGTTCTAACGTGTCGTTATAATATTTTGCTTCGTCTTGTTTTTGCCGAAAGAAGTCGAACAATGAAAATATACCAAATTCCAATTTCCCTTCTCCTTCTGGTGATTCGGGTGTGCTCATTCGGACCGGCTAGGGGATGCTTCTCTCACAGCGGACAAATGGCGAAAGAGTGTCCCACCTAACTTTATGGCCGATTTATGTTGATTCGTCCGAATTTGTAGGGTCTGAGTGTCCCGATTCATCGGTGCCTGGCCTTGATTTGTGACGGTGCCCTGAGGCTCGCGTCAGAGATATACGCGGCGGCATCGTCTGCCAAGAGCAGCCTTCGGGCCTGGAGTTTGTTTACTGCTTCGGTAATTTGAGTGACGTATGATTCTGCGGTGTCGTATCGTTCTTCAAGGGAGAGGCGCGGATCGGTGGTTCGCGTGCGTTCTGCTAGTGTTCGCGCGAACGGGATAAATTGGCCCGAATTTCCGCACATTGTACCGGGAACGTCCGCTCGCGTGGCCCAGCCGGTGTGTGTTCCGAGAGGCACTGCGATGTCGGGCAGGCGAATACCACCGAGATCGTTTCCGTCAGTGTCCACCGTTGGCACCAGGCTTGGCCAATATGTCCCCGACTCCGAAGACTCGGTCGGGTTGAAGGAGGGGGTGACTGCTCCAATGTGGATGACATCTGGTATCTTCGGGAACGCCCTGATGCTTACGTTGGCAGGGACGAGGGTGTGTTCTCGTATCGTTGGGATGATACTTGGCGGGGTGGCCCGGCCCCGGTCGGCCCATTCGTGCAATGCTACGAGGAGCGCACGCATAACAGGCCCCCGATACGCTGGATTCTGGCCCTCAGTACAGGCGCCGGCAGCTATTCGCTCACCGATTGAGGTAGAGAACGACTTACCGAAGACCGGAAAATGTTGAGTGCTCGAAAAAAAATACAGGCGGACGCTCGGATGGATAGTGATGTCAGCTCCGTGGGCACTAGTATGCAATAGTGAGGCACTTTTTCGCCAATATTCAGAAGCTGTATTCGTGATGATTATGAGCGGATCGAAGCCATCCCCTGGTTCGCCGGTCCCGGTTCGTAGGAGACCATCCTTTTCTCCCGTTACTGGGTTAGTCCGGTGGTCGAATGAAAATGGAAACCAGTTTTCGGGAAAGGCCCAATCTCGGTGGCTGCCGCGAGTACGTCCGGGTTGTCCGAAGGCAAAATTAGTGAAAGTCTTGCCGGCGCCACCGATGTCGGAGACCAGTCCGTCGAAGACGATCCGATCGTGTTCATCTACGTTAAATCCTAACCATACGTGCTCTTGTAGGTAACGTCCCGATTGCGAGATGCCGAGCGCGAGCGCCGTATTTATATCCACGTTACCTCTGGCCGAGGCTAACGGGTTTGGTGTGCCTCCGTCGTCTGTCCTTTCGTACCGTAGGAAAGAGATTGCGTCCCGTATCACGGGAAAACCCAATCCCAGCACGATAGGATCCTTCGCTTTGTAACGCACTCGGTAGAGCCTACCGCTTTGGAAGCCCCCTAATACACGGATAGTGCGCTCGTGTTCCATGGTCCAACAGGGATTTTTACCGACGGCACCCGAACAGTGTAATATTTCTGTGGATGTGGTATTTAGGCCCCGATCACTAACGGTTACTTGGATGCCGTTAGCCTGCGGCGACGAAACCGCATAGCTCAGTGTCGCTGTCGTGTGGTCGGGTCCGTCAGTCTGTTCACCACCGACGAACATATCCAGGGTCGGCCCGACGATAGGCTCACCGTCTCGATCTGGTATCGGGAACTTGGCTCCCATGTGCCCAGGTCCCTGTGGGACGCAGCACTGTGCTCCGGCAGCTCCTTTGGCCTGCCACCCTACCCACACTATTGTGTAACCCTGCTTCATGAGGAAGCCGTTTCCGGCGTCGCTAATATTGGAGGGATCGTTCGTGCGTTGTCCATACGGCACGTCATTCAGTAAGACTAGCGCGAGTTTGTTGCCGCGGTTCAGAATGCCAGTAAGCAGGGTACGATTGCCGCGTTCGGGGTTCACGGGCTTAAGGATATGAAAATCTGTGGTGTATGCTACGCGGCCGAGTTCGTTCGTAGGTGCGAGGGGGAGATTGACGAGGGCTCGGTGCGCAGGGGCCCCCGGATCTATGTCACCAAAAATTCGGCCGACAATTTTTTCGTATTGGCCTACGCTACCGAAGTGGGTTCCATTGAACGTAGGAGATTCGACACGATCTATCACAATCTTTTGCACACGCGACGATGCCGGAGTATGAAAGAATAGCAGGCAGAGAACAAGCAGTAACACGCGACGGCGGGCGACCGGAGAGTAACGCATTTCTAATGTTCCTATCAGTAATGGATCCACAGACAACCCATTCATGACGGCCTGTTCCTAGCACGAGAAGGTTAGCTCTGGTGGTTGGCTCTTAAGGCATATGTGCCACTAAAACGAAAAGGGAGTTCTGCTCATCGGCCTTTTGGACGGGGTCGAGCATACAGTGCGTTATATGCTAGGATCCCGGCTCGGCAGTGAGTCGCTCGGAGGCGTGATGCTCGACTGTCGAAATCTAATCTTGGGGTGATAGTTATGAAATTATATAATCTAGGACTCAGCAATTTTGCCGGGAAGTGCAGAGTTGCGATTTATGAGAAAGGCCTTGAAGTGGAACTTGCTGATCCTCCGGGGGGCCCGGGGTCGGATGCATACAAAGAAATAAACCCGACTGGGAAGATACCAGCATTAGAAACCGACGACGGACAGGTTATTCTGGAGTCGGAAGTGATCAACGAATATTTGGAAGACAAGTTCCCAGCGACCGCGTTGTTGCCAAGTGACGCTGAAGGAAGGGCGGCCGTGCGGGCGATTACTCGCTATCATGACTTGTACGTTGATCCGCCAATGCGGGCGGTGTTTCCGAAGTTGTTCGGTCAGGATCTAGACGACGAATTCATTGCAAAAAAAATCGCGGAAGTGAATGATAATCTGGATCAACTCGAATCTTCTATCTCGGATGGACCCTGGGCGACGGGTGACAATTTTACGTTGGCCGATGCGGCACTCGCACCTACCCTATTTTTGATGGACAATTTATTGCCCAATTTTGGTTCAAAAAAGCCGTTCGATGGCAGACCGAAACTCGGGGCATGGTGGCAACGGATCCAAGATAGGGCATCGACGAAGAAAGTCCTGGGTGAGCAGGGAGCGGCGATGGCGGCTCTGATGAAAAAATAGCTCCGGTGGTGGGGGAGCGGGCGGCATGCTATCTCCCTCACTTTCGACCACAGTGCTTGCCCTATGAGTTTATCCTTTGCCCGTTCCTTGAATGACGGGTTAAAAATAAAAACCTGCTTCACTAAGAATCCGAACATGTCGGGTTACACTGGGCAGCCTTTATGGCTGCTTCTTGTTCGCAGGAAGCGCTTCCCTGGTAGGCATTTTTTTGATCTAGGCATCCGAGAATATTGTTAATTTCAGCTGTCATGCAAGCTCGGAAACATTCAGGGGCTTCCTCGCCACCGGCCGCCTCCAGTTTGGCGTTCACGTAGGTTAGTAAGGCTCCAAATCGAGCTAGTATGTTTGTGTTCCCGGTTTCTGCGGGCGCGGACGGTGTGTAATCTCCCGGGTATCCGTCCCCGAGGCATGTCGACGGGAGAACCAGAAGAAGCGCGAAGTACGCGCCGGCTGATAGCGATCCAAACGTAAATATTCTCTTCATCCATAGTTCCTTTCGTTCTCGGTTTGCGGTGTTCCTCGGTTCTCGTGTTAAACCGTAGGCGCGAAGAAGTGGGTCGCTTGCTTGTTTCACGGAGTTCTCGTTTCGCATGTTGGATCACAGCGCGCCATTTTGTTCGCCGCCTCTCTTTCGCAGGATTCGCTCGAAGCATAAGAGTCGTTGGCCTCGATACAGGCTATCGCCTTGTTTAAAGGGCCCATCATACAGTCCCGGTAGCAGGGAGGAGATCCCTCACCTCCAGCCTCGTCAAGTTTTTGTGTCAGGTAGGCGCCAACGGCAAATACACGGTCTAGGCTTTTCCTCCGTCCGCCTTCTGACTCCGTTGATTGGGCATAGTCGGGTGGGTAGGTGTCTTCCGCCCGTGTGCTGGTAGGATAGAGAAATGCGACATAGCAAATCATCGCTGCCACGAGGATTAATCGAAATAATTTCTCTTCCATGTACTCCCCCTTTGTGAATGCAACCGCTGAGTTTTTTTCTTACCTTTCTGAGTATGGTTGCGCAACTCCGAACACGACACTAATAAACCGTACGAATCCCTTTTCGCCGAATACGAATTCATTGCTTCCGAGGCATGCATGTGGGTAGCATAGGCCTATCGGGCCGCAATGTTATCTGTTGTCGAGGATCGATATACTCGCCGCGCGTATCTCGCTTGGATGGCGTTCCCTATTCCATGCGAGATGGGAGCGAAGTCCGGGCCGCGCAAGACCTCGCTATTGCTATGTTTTGGGCATGGGAGGAACGTGTAGTCGTTTCTCAGCATGTGAGCCTCGGTCCTCCGTGAGGAGTACGCCACGAAAGTGGCTGGGGGCAGCTTATTTGTGGCGGCTTGCCTATGGTTGGCGAAATACGGATTGTGTCGGCGATCCGGTGGAGGTAAAAGGAAACGTG
>CAZSWX010000025.1:0-13306 GCA_964610865.1 uncultured Enterobacteriaceae bacterium | reverse complement strand
TTGCGTGCGACGAAACGAAGGAGTACATGCCGTTCCCCATTTACACCGCCCATCGGTTAGTGCAAGAACTCGCGGAGATAAGAAAAAGAGGCCAACTACCCTTTCTACGGCCGGATAGCAAATCACAAGTTACCGTTGAATATCGTGATGGTAGGCCTATCCGCGCGGACACGGTGCTCATATCCACACAACATGATCCTGATTCCGCTCACGACACAATAAAAGAAGCCATTGTGGAGGAAGTAATTAAACGCGTAATACCGCCCGAGTTTCTAGACAGCAACACGGCTTTCCTTGTCAACCCAACCGGGCGTTTCGTCAATGGCGGGCCATACGCGGACTGTGGACTTACTGGACGAAAAATAATCGTGGATACTTACGGAGGCTCGGGAAGACATGGTGGTGGCGCTTTCTCCGGTAAAGATCCGAGTAAAGTAGATCGATCGGCCGCGTACATGGCCCGTTACATTGCCAAGAACCTCGTAGCTGCGGATTTAGCGAAACGGTGCGAAGTCCAACTAGCTTACGCTATCGGTGTGGCCGAGCCTGTAGGCGTCTACGTTGATACGTTCGGAACAAGTCAGATACCTGAAGAACGACTTTCGGAGATTGTACGCAAAGAGTTCGATCTTCGACCAGCAGCCATCATTGAGGCCCATGACCTAAAACGGCCAATATACAAGGAAACCGCCGCATATGGTCATTTCGGTCGCCCCGCTTCCGGCGGCTTTTTTCCCTGGGAGCGGGTGGATCGCGTTGAAAGCCTCCAAAGAGCCTCCTAAATTTAGCAATTTGTAGTGAGTTGGGCCGGTTCCGTATCTTCCGGCCCCTCAGAAAAAGAGGAAATATGACTAAGCGGCGCGGTGACGTGAAAGATTTTAATTTGGCCAAGGACGGAAAGAACCGATTTGAATGGGCAGACCAACATATGCCTGCTCTCCGCCGCGTAAAAGAAATGTTCGCGCGCGCAAAGCCGTTAAAGGGCCTAAAAATAGCAGCATGTCTTCACGTCACTGCGGAAACAGCGAATCTGATGCGAACGCTCAGGGCCGGCGGAGCGGACGTAACCCTGTGCGCTTCCAACCCACTTTCAACCCAGGACGATGTAGCTGCAGGCCTAGTCAAATATGAAGGTATTCCGACTTACGCGATACGTGGAGAAAACAACAAAAGTTATTACCAACACCTCCACCAAGCACTGGCACACAAGCCAACAGTTACCTTAGACGACGGTGCGGATCTTGTCTCACTTCTCCATACGGACGCGAACTATGCCGACCGAATCGACGATATGTGCGCAAGTATGGAAGAGACTACAACTGGCGTAATTCGACTCCGCGCCATGGAGGCAGAGGGGGTACTAAAGTTTCCTGTGGTAGCCGTGAATGACGCCACTACGAAACACCTATTCGATAATCGCTACGGGACGGGACAATCCACTCTCGACGGCGTGCTGCGAGCAACTAACATTTTGCTTTCCGGGATGACAGTAGTTGTAGCGGGCTACGGATGGTGCGGCAAAGGCGTGGCTATGAGGGCACGTGGTCTTGGCTCAAAAGTAATAGTAACGGAAGTTGATCCGATTCGTGGCTTAGAGGCCGCAATGGACGGTTTTCGCGTGATGCCAATGCGAGATGCCGCGCGCGAAGGTGAGCTCTTTGTATCGGTAACCGGCGACACGAGCGTCCTACGTAAGGAGCATTTTCTTCGGATGAAAGACGGTGCAATCCTATGTAATTCTGGCCACTTTGATGTCGAGATTGACGTTAAAGGTCTCAAAAAGATGGCAAAAAAAGTCGAACGTAACGTGCGCAAACATCTTGACGGCTATCACCTTGCCAACGGGCGTTGTATCTATGTCATAGGTGAGGGGAGATTAGTGAATCTTGCTGCGGCCGAAGGCCACCCTCCCGCGGTGATGGACATGAGTTTTGCGACGCAGGCTCTCAGTGTTCGTTGGGCCGCAGAACATCAACTAAAATTAACACCAAAAGTCCACAACGTTCCAAGAGATATTGAAGACCAGGTGGCAAACCTAAAACTTTCCAGTATGGATATTAAGCTGGACCGTCTTACACCCGATCAGAAGCGCTATCTTGCTTCGTGGGAATTCGGAACATAAGTTCGACCCATGTGCGGTGCGGTTTCTCGGTCAGGCCTGACCGGCTTGCTCCTTATAATGCTGACGGTGGTAGCAGATGGAGCCTCTCCGCCACGAGCAGCAATTGAGGAGATACGTTACACCTCGGTCCAAAATTACACGCGTGTAATCATCACCCTGTCCGAGCGCGCAACTTTCGAACACTTTAGAATACCGGCTGACGAGGCGCTTGGTCGGCCCCCCCGCCTAGTTATCGACTTCTCCCCTGCCCGACTTGTATCTAATACCCGGGATCCTATGCCGGTGAATGACGGCTTATTGAAACGAATTCGTACAGGGCAGTTCTCACCGTCGAAAGCACGTGTGGTTTTGGATTTGGAGCTAATAGAGAGTTATACCGCCTTCCCACTGTATTCGCCGTACCGTCTTATCATCGACGTAAAAGGTCGGGCCCAGATAGGCCGTACGGCCCTCCAAACCCGCCCGGACAACGATGGTGCCACAGAAAAGAAATACACCATCATGATTGACCCGGGCCATGGCGGCCGCGATCCGGGCGCTGTGGGAATGGGAGGCTTAA
The DNA here is from genome assembly GCA_964610865.1 of uncultured Enterobacteriaceae bacterium. Lineage (GTDB taxonomy): Bacteria > Desulfobacterota > Binatia > Bin18 > Bin18 > Bin18. The sequence continues at coordinate 10,625 of CAZSWX010000025.1, read as the reverse complement.
AGGAAAAAACAGTCGTCTTGGCTGTTAGCAAAAAGCTCGGCAATAAATTGGAGGCGCGATTACCTGTCAGAGTCCTTTACACAAGAACACGTGATACGTTTGTAGCCTTGCCGGAGCGCACAGCAAAAGCCAACGCTGCAGGCGCCGACTTGTTCCTATCGATCCACGCTAACGCGAGCGACAATCATCGGGCACAGGGCGTAGAAACCTACTATCTAAACAATACTGACGACCGGGCGACAATCAGGCTTGCTAGCCTCGAGAACGGCCTGAGACACGTGGAAAGGACAGATTCGGGACAAAGTGAGCTGTCAGTAATTCTGAGCGATCTAATTCAGAACAGTAAAGTTCAAGAGTCTCTCGCTCTTGCTGAAAATCTGCAACGCTCTATGATGGACCAGATTTCAAAGAGGCATACTCAAGTCAAAAACCTAGGTGTCAAGAAGGGGCCTTTTTACGTCCTAGTAGGAGCTCATATGCCTTGTGTATTAGCCGAAGTTTCTTTCCTCACGCACCGCGTCCAAGGAAGGCTTCTACGTACCTCAGCCTATCGAGAAGCCATAGCAGAGGGACTCTTTCGAGGAATTGAAAAATTTATCGAGGAGCGGGAAAGAATTGACAGCCTCTAAAACAAGACACTTTTAAGGAGGCCTAGTGCGGCATGGATAATTTGCCTTTTTCAGCCTCGAATTCCCTGTTTGAACTTCCGGCCTTACCCTCGGCCGATCCTGATGTTGCGCTAGGCGACGATTGGGACCTCAGAAGTATAGCCCATACGTATAGAACGCGCGTATACAACGCATTGGAACAGCAACAAGAGTTGCAGACCAGTGGACGAGCTCTTGTCTTGCTACACACACAGCTCATCGACCGATTTGTTCGCTACGTTTTTGCTGCAGGGACTCGGCTGTACGCCCGTCGCTATACCAGTCTAAGTCAAAGGTGTTGCTTGTTTGCCGTTGGTGGTTACGGACGGTCCGAACTGAATCCTCACTCCGACATCGATTTGCTGTTTCTTTATCATTGGAAAATTACGCCTTTTGCCGAAACTCTCTGGGAAACCATTTACTATTGCCTTATGGACGCCGGTTGGAAGGTTGGGCACGCCGTGCGCAACATCCGAGAGTGCATTCGGCACGCGAACAAAGACACAGAGATCAAAACGACCCTCCTTGATAGTCGATACCTATGTGGGGACCATGCTCTATCAAACGAGTTCGAAATCAATATAGCGCGAGAAGTTGTCCACATTGGGGATACAGAGTTCATCCGACGCAAGAAAAGCGAACTCTTAGCCCGCCACAAGCTTCAGAGTGACTCCCCCTATCTCGTCGAGCCGAACGTTAAGGAAGGTTGCGGCGGGCTAAGAGACCTGCACACGGCATGGTGGTTGGCAAAAGTAAATTTCGATTCGCAAAATCTTCGCTCTCTCTCAGCTCTTGGTGTAGTTCGGGAAGAAGACTTGATCAACGTCGAGGCAGCCCAAGATTTTCTTTGGAGAGTGCGGAGTGCGTTGCACTTGCTCGAAAAATCTGGCCAGGACAATCTGACATTTGAGCGTCAGGATTATATCGCTCCTCGACTAGGATTCGATGATGCGACTGATCTTATGCGGACCTACTACCGCCACGTGACTACTATTCACGAGTTTGCACAGGTTGTTCTCGAAAAATGTCTTGCAACTCCAAGAACTCTTAGGTTTCTGAATAGACACCGACGTCGCGAATTGCGCGACGGGGTCAGTATCATCGACGATTCCTTACAGCTAACAAAGCCGGAAATTCTTAGGGACGATCCAACCAACTTTGTCACGATGTTTCGTGATGCACAGATTTTCGGACTATCGTTTACGCGAGACACTAAGGAGGCAATAAAAAGGGCGCTGAATTTCACGCCGGAATTAACCGCGTTGAATCCCGCGATACGAGACATCTTCTTATCTATCCTGTCGAACAAACGCGGTGTAGCACCTATCATCCGATCGATGCACGAACTCGGCGTTCTAACGTGGCTCCTTCCAGAGTTCGGTCATCTAAAGTGGCACACCCAGCGGGACCTTTACCACATTTACGCTATAGACGAGCACACACTGCATGGAATACGCGAGCTCGATCGTCTGAGAGACGGAGTTTATAAAGAAACTTTGCCTCTATTAACTCAGGTGATGAGAGAAATAGACCGTACAGATCTTCTTTTCCTCGCCATGCTTTTTCATGATGTCGGTAAGGGTTTTGGCGTCGAACATTCAGAGAGAAGCGCGAGTTTTGTAACTCGTGCTTCGAAACGCTGGCAAATGTCTGGCGATGACGCGCATGAGTGGGGCGTGCTTGTCCGACAGCATCTCTTCATGTCGCACATCGCGCAACGCCGTGATCTTTCCGACGATACACAAATTGCTGCTTTCGCGAGGGCAGTCGAAAATCCCGGCTGTTTGAAACGGCTGTACCTATTAACGTTTGCCGACATGAAAGCCGTTGGGCCAAAAGTTTGGAACAGTTGGAAAGCCTCTCTCTTAGAAGAGCTGTATTTACGTACTTTAGAACGCTTCGAGAAGGGCGTCTCAATAGAGGAAGACCAAGCTGCCAGAATCAAGCGCAGAAAATCCCGCATCGCCCGAAGCCTTTCGGACAGGGGGGAGTCCCATAAAATTGCCAACTTTATGGAATTCATGCCGGACCGATATTTTCTCACTACCCCGGAACAGGCGGTACCGGAGCACTTTGACCTCATCAATAAATTTGAAACGAACGCCTCTGGCAAAAACCAAGAGCCGTTCTGCGCTCTTTTGAAACATTTCGAGGACCATGAATACAGCGAACTCACTTTGGTTACATTTGACCGGCGCGGACTGTTCTCCATGCTTGCGGGAGTCCTCGCAGCGAGTGGCCTAAGCATTTCGGGAGCGCGTATCGCGACCGGGCCGAGAGACATCGCCCTAGGGGTGTTTCGTTTGGCCCACTTGGAACATCAAGAATTAATCCTATCAGAAAGTGTATGGAACCGTTTCTACACAAGGCTTGGGGCAGTTCTCAGGGGAGAACAAACAGCCCAGGAACTGGTCGAGGCCGCAAAATCACCGGCTTTCCTCCGGCAACGGAAAGGCCGCGGAAAGATCGACATCAGGATCGACAATGCAACCTCACCAACATACACTCTGATAGACATCACTGCGTTCGATCGGGTCGGCCTCTTGTTCGACGTAACGCAGAGCCTGTTAGAATTGAATCTGTCAATCCATCTTTCCAAAATTACGACCAACGTAGAACATGTTCTCGATGTCTTCTACGTAACTGACCAAAAAGGCGAGAAAGTCTATAACACAGACCAAATTACAAGCACCCTACAAGCCCGTCTCCTGGCCAGTGAACAAGCGGCATGAAACAGGTAGTAACAAAAGACGAGAAGGGAACTCAGCCGGAGAACCCTGCCCTGAATGACTTTATAGTACACCTTAAAGTAGAGAAGGGCCTTACACAAAGTACCGTGCAGGTTTATGTAAGAGACCTCAAGCGTTTTCAGGTCCACCTAAAGGCGCAGGGTATTTTCGCCTTCGAAGAGGCGGGATCGCGCCATATCGTAGAGTTTTTGCAGCTCTTGCGTGAAGAAGGCATCTCGGCCCGCACTCAATCCCGTGTGCTCACAGCGATAAGAGGCCTATACCGCTTTCTAAATCGGGAAGGGAAAATTACGGGGACAAGCCCTACGGCAATGTTGGGCCTCCCTAAATTTGGAGCAACCCTCCCACTAGTACCCTCACGACAATTCGTGGAAAGTATTATTGACGTAGCTAACCCTAAAACCGACTTGGATTTCCGTAATATAACGATGATCGAGATTCTATACGCAGCCGGGTTACGAGTCTCAGAACTAACTCTCTTAAAGGTATCTCAAGTCAACCGGGAGGCAGGATTTGTCAGAGTGCTCGGCAAAGGCAACAGAGAAAGGATTGTGCCCCTCGGGTCAAAAGCGCTAAAGCGCCTACAGGAATACATGGAGGTCATTCGTCCAAATCTTGCGGGTCCAAATGGCAGCGACTACGTATTTTTAGCCCGTTCTGGAAAACCATTAACCAGACAAGGATTTTGGTCAGTCATAAAAAAATGTGCGAGCAAAAAAACAAACGGCGCCTCGCTTTACCCCCACGCCTTCAGACATGCGTTCGCTACCCACCTGCTAGAGGGAGGGGCCGATCTCAGAGCCGTTCAGTCCATGCTAGGCCACGCCGACATCGCTACAACTCAAATCTACACGCACGTCGCCAACAAACGGTTACGGGAAGTTCACCGTAAGTTTCATCCCCGGGGCTGAGCCCGGTACAATTACCTATCCGCTGCCGTTCTTTAATTGCCCGCGCGAACTCGTTTCCTTTTTAATTCTTTTTGGCTGCTTCGAGCGCCGTACTGGCTAGTATCTTGTTCGACGCCGAATACGAGTCGAGCGTTCCAGCAGAAACCGCGTCAAAATAGACTGACAAACGCGGGTCACTCTGAGCCGTTTCGGTTAAACGTTTGCGAACCTGGTATTCTACTCGGGAGATCAGCTCTTCGCGCCTTCGCGTTGAACGACGCCTCTCAAGAAGGCCGGAGTCAAGCGCATGGCGCTGGTGTTCCCTGATCGTCTCGAAAAGTTCCGTTACGCCCGTCCCGTTTATCGCCTGCGTAGCCAACACCGGGATTCGCCACTGGTCGGGCAACGCGCCGTCATGTGCCTTACTGCTGTACTTCAACTCAAGCATCAAACTTAATTCCGTCATCATTCGCTGCGAACCGTCGCGATCGGCTTTATTAACGACAAAGATATCGGCGATCTCCATGAGTCCGGCCTTCATCACCTGGACTCCATCCCCCGCTTCTGGAACCAGGGCGACCAACACACTGTCCGTCATGCCCATTACATCCAGCTCAGTTTGTCCGACACCCACTGTTTCAACAATAATATAGTCAAGCCCTCCAGCATCCATGAGCTTGATCACGTCCTTTGTCGCCCTAGCAAGGCCTCCGTGGCTTCCCCTCGTCGCCATACTTCGGATGAACACACCCTTGTCCAAGTAATGCTTCGTCATTCTTATGCGGTCGCCTAATAGCGCGCCGCCCGTAAATGGGCTTGACGGATCAATAGCAATCACTCCTACGGTCTTACCACTATCCCGCATAAGCGTTATGAGCCCATCAACCAGGCTCGATTTTCCAGCACCCGGCGGACCAGTGACGCCCACTGAAAAAGCATGGCCTTGTTTTTTTGCTATCGTGCGCAAAATATCGCCGAGAGCATCGCTTTCTCGTTCCACCAAAGTCATGGTTCTCGCAAGGGCGCGCGTGTCTCCAGACATCATTTTTTGTAATAATTCTTTAAGTTTCTCTTGTGCCATTAGAGGACTCTCCCGCTTCCTCTCGTCTATATACCGGATGCTACTGTCAAAGTCATTCTAGCTTGATATGCTTATAACCAAGGCAACAACATTTTCTAAATAACGAGGACAAGATGGAATGGGAAACCCTGACACTCACCGATTCAAACGACGTAGCCTTCCTGATGCTAGACAGGCCTGCTTCGTTGAATGCCGTTAATGAACAGCTCACCAATGACATGGAAAAGGCCTGTCAACTGATCAAAGAACACCCCCATATACGGGTGGTTGTGGTAGCGGGAGAAGGACGGGCTTTTTGCTCGGGGATGGATCTGAAGGCAGCGGCCATGCGTGCGCCAGACAGTCAGGCGGCAGCTGCAGTCTGGGATCCGTGGCAGAGGGCATTGAACAGCCTGGAACAAATGGACGCACTGACTATCGCGTCTATTCACGGCGCCTGCCTGGGGGCTGGGCTCGAATTAGCTCTGGCATGCGATTTTCGACTAGCGACCGACAACTCTTTTTTTTCGCTCCCACAAGTTCTGTACGGCGCACCTCCCGACACGACCCAGACTTACAGGCTAACGCACCTAGTTGGCATCGCTAAAGCGAAAGAAATCATAATTCTAGGGCAACGGTTCGATGCCGCGCAGGCCGCAAACTGGGGGTTGTTAAACAAGGTAGTCGCCTCAGAAGACTTACATAGGGAGAGGACTGGTTTGATAGACCGTTGTAAGAAAGTTTCCGGGCGCGCCGCAGCGGTAACAAAAAGTCTTCTTAACCGTTCCTGGACTCTTAACAGCTCGGATTGGCCGGAGGCAATATCGGAGGCCCGTGCAGCAGCATTCGACGCACCGGATTTCGCCGAATCCATGCGTCTCTACAGGGACAAACGAAAACCTCGTGTGTAGCACAGACTGCTACTATTTATACTACGGGGGGTCTCCGACCGGACACCATAGAAAAGACTACCCAGGCCATTCGCGAATCCGAATCTCTGGCTGCAATCAGCTAGTCAGCCGGCCATGTAGTCTCTCAGATACCGCGCCGTATGCGATTTCTTCCATTTGCGCATCACTTGCCTTGGCGTACCCCTTGCTACAACGCTCCCTCCACCGGCTCCCCCCTCAGGACCCAGATCAATGATATAATCCGCCTCCTTCAATATATCTAGGTTATGTTCGATCGTTACAACAGTATTTCCAGCATCGACAAGGTGATGTAGCGCATATATTAATTTTTCAATATCAGCGAAATGGAGCCCTGTCGTAGGTTCATCTAGCACGTACAAAGTCTTCCTCCTGGACGATTTGGATAGTTCGGAGGCTAATTTGATGCGTTGGGCTTCACCGCCCGAGAGTGTATTACTCGCTTGACCCAAGCGGATATATCCCATGCCGATGTCATTCAGCAGCCTAAGCGGCCCAGCGATTCTACCAACATCGCCAAAAAAGACTGTCGCCTCTTCGATTGTCAGTTCAAGAACTTCTGCGATGTTCTTCCCATTATACGTAATTTCTCTGGTTTCATTATTGTAACGGGCACCGCCACAGAGGTCACACGTCACATACACATCTGGCAAAAAACTCATTTCCATCTTTATCCGCCCCTGGCCCGTGCAAGTCTCGCACCGGCCTCCCTTAACATTAAACGAAAAGCGGCCAGGTTTGTAACCTCGTAACCGTGCCTCTGGCAACAACGAAAAAAGTTTTCTGACTTCATCCCAGAATCCCACGTAGGATGCCGGTATCGAGCGCGGGGTTTTGCCTATAGGAGATTGGTCAACCTCAACCACCCTTTCGACGGATGCCGCATTTTCTATAAGACTGTGAAGCCCGACTGTACGTACGTGTAATCCGAGCTGGCGACGCAGCGCATTTACCAACACTTCCTGTACCAAAGTACTTTTACCGGAACCCGAGACTCCCGAAACACAGACCCAGGTTCCCAGGGGAAATTCCGCATCTATATTTTTCAGGTTGTTAGCCCGCACCCCACGCAGGCACAGTTTAGTTCGGTTCTTGATGCCACGAACCGGACCGAGACGAGAGTGGGCCGAGGAAAGAAATCGGCCGGTCAGCGAGTCCGCATTCATGCGGAGCTCCTCAGGGGTACCGATCGCTACAATCTCGCCACCCTCAGAACCAGCCCCCGGCCCGAGGTCTATAACACAGTCTGCGTTGTCGATCGTCTGCTCATCGTGCTCAACCACCAGGACCGAATTGCCACGCTGCTGCAGATTTCTAAGGGTCTCTATAAGCCTCGCATTGTCGCGCGGATGCAAGCCAATAGTGGGTTCGTCCAAAATGTAACAAACGCCGCACAAGTTTGAGCCGAGCTGGGCCGCTAGCCGAATCCGCTGGGCCTCACCGCCAGAGAGTGTGTCGGCACGCCTATCCAAGGAGAGATACGATAGACCCACACGCTTCTAAATTACAATCCGCGGAACTAGCAGCCTGAAGATGGGGTCTCCAATAATCCTATCTCGCGCGCAAAGACCCAAGTCAGCCACACGATTTAGACAATCTGTTGCCGATTCACTCATCAATTCCGGAAAAGATTGTCCAGACAATCTAACGGCCCTCGCGCGTGGATTTAAGCGAGTGCCTTCACAACCAGGGCAAGCAGATTCACCCATGAAGCGCGTTAGCGAATCTTCCTTCCCTGGTCCGTCCCCAAACTCGAGCAGCTCGTTTAGGACGGCCAATGCCCCCCAGTGCCTTTCCTCCTCACCGTAGAGAACGCGAAAACACTGTTCTTCTGTCAGTTCGCTAAACGGCCGATCCAGCGGGACGTCAACTTTCTTGAGTTTACGTAATAGTGCATTTTTTTCTTTTCGGAACTCCTTCTTCGCGAGCGGGACGAGTGCATCTTGTCGTAACGTTTTGTTCCGATCCGGGACAATTAGATCCAGCTGGAATTCCCACAGCGTCCCAGCGCCCGTACATTCTGCACAGGCCCCTTGGCGGCTATTGAACGAAAACAATCTAGGGTCAAGCTCCTCGAACCCCAGCCCACATTTTTCGCAGAACAAATGTTCACTGAAGGTCCGCTCTTCCTCACCCACCAGGTGTACAGCACCGTTTCCCACGGTAAGCGCTGCCTGCATCAACGCTTCCGTTGTGCCCACGTTATCCGACACAGACGTAGTTCCTATCAGTATATCAATGTCGTGTTCCTTATATCTTTGTAGACTCATGCCCGGCTCCAAAGACTTTTGCTTACCATCCACCCTCGCCTGTTTGTATCCAAGCCTCCGCGCCGCATCCAAGGTATCCTTGTGGAGCCCTTTCCGACCCCGGACAACAGGAGCATAAAAGTGGGTATTCTGGTTCCGAAAATCTCTGTTTATTCGGTTCAGTATCTGACTTCTACTCTGAGACACCAGAGGTTCTTGACAACGTGTACAATGCTGAACGCCAATTTTTGCGTATAAAAGACGGAGGTAATGGGAAATTTCCGTCACAGTCGCTACGGTGGAGTTTCGGCCCCCCCGACTCGTTCTCTGCTCGATCGCAACCGTAGGAGGTATACCAGTTAACAAATCGACGTTTGGCCGAGCAAGCACCTTAAGAAACTGCCTCGCGTAAGCGGACAAGCTATCTATATAACGACGCTGACCCTCGGCATAGACGAGATCGAAAACGAGCGTCGACTTACCTGACCCCGACAACCCTGTCACTACGACGATCTGATTTCTTGGGATGTCAACGGTTATATTTTTTAGGTTATGTTCCTTAGCACCTACAACAGAGATGGTTTCGCTTTCGCCTGGAACCGAAACGGGGGGAGTTTTGACGTCTCCCCCCGACTTCAAATGCAACTCGCCGGCCGTGTCCAGAGCTTGACTTAAGTAACGGCCTGTATGGGACGCTTTAATTTTAGAAACTTGCTCCGGTGTTCCTTGTGCGACAATCGTCCCACCTCCATCACCCCCTTCGGGCCCAAGGTCTATGATGTAATCCGCCGATTTAATCACTTCGAGGTTGTGTTCGATAATCAGCACAGAATGACCACGCTCGATCAATTGGGAGAACGCGCCTAACAGCCTTTCTATATCAGCAAAGTGGAGGCCAGTAGTCGGTTCATCAAAGATAAACAGAACCGTTCGACCATCAAAAAGATCTGGATCCGTAGCGCGTTCCTTACCGATGTGAGTCGCCAGTTTTAAGCGTTGGGCTTCCCCTCCAGACAAAGTCGTTAATGACTGTCCAAGACGCATGTACTCGAGCCCCACCGCGGCTAAAGGAGCTAAACGCCGCTTCAAGTCCTTTTGATTTTGAAAGAATCTTATCCCCTCTGTAACGCTTAGATTGAGGACGTCAGTGAGATTTTTTCCGTTATAACGTACTTCGAGCACTTCTTCTCTGTAGCGCCTTCCCTGGCATTCGGCACACGGGAGATACACATCCGAAAGAAACTGCATCTCCACTTTCTCGCTACCTTCTCCTCTGCAGGATTCACAGCGTCCGCCCTCGACATTGAACGAGAAGGTACTCGGCGTGTAACCCCGCACCCTTGCAAGATCCGTTTTGGAGAACAATTTCCTCACGGTATCAAAGGCTTTTGTGTACGTCAGCAAGTTGGCGCGGGGTGTCGTCCCGATGGCCGACTGATCAACGAAGATAATATCGCTTATCAGTTCGCCGCCAACAATCCCTCCGCAGGTGCCCGCTATACCGACCGGTTCACCCCGCTGCTTCTTCAGGCCGCGATAGAGCACATCTTCAATGAGCGTAGATTTACCTGACCCTGATACCCCAGTCATACACACCATGCAGCCAAGTGGAATTTTGACGTCAATCTCTCGCAAATTATGAGCCGTTGCTCCTTTAACGAACAGGCTGTGGCTATCATCAACAGCACGGCGCTCACGTGGTATAGGGATGCAGCGCCGCCCAGATAAATACTGGCCAGTCAACGATCCTTCATCCTTCAATAAAGAAGAATACGGACCGGCGAAAACAAGTTCTCCTCCCTTCTCACCGGCTGCAGGACCGAGGTCTATGATATTGTCAGTCTCACAGATTATTTCCGGAGCGTGCTCTACTACTACAACCGTATTCCCATTATCGCGAAGTTCTTTCAATATTCGTACGAGCCGTTGGCTATCGCGCGGATGCAGTCCGATCGATGGCTCATCGAGCACGTACAGTGTGTTAACAAGGGCCGATCCGATGGCGGTAGTTAGATCAACTCGCTCAAGTTCACCTCCCGAAAGCGTCCTCGACTGCCGGTCCAACGTCAAGTACTCAACCCCAACGTCCACCAAATACCG
>CAZSWX010000024.1:0-13351 GCA_964610865.1 uncultured Enterobacteriaceae bacterium | reverse complement strand
ATCGCCCTTTGCCGTGGCCCGTGCCGTCCTTCCAATTCGATGCACGTAGTCCTCGGGCCGGTTTGGAACATCGAAATTCACAACGTGAGAAATTCCCTCGACATCTAAACCGCGCGCTGCTACATCGGTTGCAACCAGCACATCCACGGCCCCTGTTTTGAAGTCGTGTAGTACTTGTGTCCGTACCCGTTGGCTTTTGTCCCCGTGTAGCGCGGCCACCTTCCGGCTTGTCTGGGATAGCCGCTTCGCCAATCTCTCCGCGCGCACTTTGGTACGCGTAAACACTAGAACATGCTTCAAACTGCCCTGTGTTAGCAGGTAATACAAAAGCTCATTCTTCTTTTCAGTTTCCACCAGATAGAGCACGTGGCGTAGTGTGGCGACGGGAGTGGCCCTCCTGCCGACATCAATCATCTGGGGTTTTCGCAGCGTATCCTGCGCAAGGCGCTCAATCTCTTTGGGCATAGTAGCAGAGAAGAGTAACGTCTGCCTCTTCTTCGGAAGTGCTGCCAAAATTCGCCTTACGTCGGGCAAAAATCCCATATCTAGCATCCGGTCGGCCTCATCGAGTACTAGTACCTCAACATCACTGAGCTTCACATTGCCCCGATTCAAGTGATCAAGCAGTCTGCCCGGTGTAGCTATCAACACATCTACACCCCGGCGAAAACGATCTACCTGCGGGCCCAGACCGACCCCCCCGTATACGACACTAGAGCGCACGCGGACAAATTTTCCGTACGTCTTTGCGCTCTCACCTATCTGGACCGCCAGTTCTCGTGTAGGAGTCAGAACAAGCGCACGGACCGGACCATTCGGAACGGTCGACAACCGTTGGAGGATGGGCAGCAAGAAGCCAGCCGTTTTACCGGTACCTGTCTGCGCGCAGGCCAACATATCAGCTCCCTGGAGCGCAACGGGAATGGAAGCGGACTGTATCGGCGTCGGCTCTGCATAGCCCGCATCACTCACAGCCCTGACAATATCGGGAATGAGTCCTAATTCAGAAAATCTGTCACTATTATTAACGTTGGTCAAAAGAACATCTCTTTCTCCGTGGCGCCCAGTTTCACGGGAGGATAAACATACCAATTACGTGCGGCTGCACGCCTGGTAATTAGTTAACATAAAATGAACCTGGGAAACGTGGAGCCCGGTTCTGAGCGTACCGGGACCCGCTTCTGAGCGGGATTTCTTACAAATGGAAAGAGACCTGCTCGCGGTTCGTCAGTTTTTTTTATTATACAGCACGTCGCATCCCATTACCACTATCTCGCCGAACTTTTTTACTTTACGAAAAAAGCTGTTTTCTACGTGTTAATACAACCGCTGCAAAAACTGAAAAACCTATTCCTAAAATCGAATACCCGGCGTAGAAAATCGCGGTTCCCGCATCCAAAACATCAGTACCCAACCCCGTTTTGTAGGGAAACATTACGATGTTCACCAATACGTAAAAGGCATATAAATGCGCCATTCCAACCGCGAACCGTTTCATTTTCCATATTCCAAAAGCGTAAACGGCCAGGTAGCCAGCCATAATAAAGCTTCCCAATACGTTCCAGGTCCCCTCGAGGCGGGTACCGAATAAGACAAATCCCGTTTTGGCTCCCTCCAACTGTAAGGGTTTTAACGCATTAGAAAGTGCAAGAAGAGCAAACACGCAAGCGAAAAGAATAATTAATTTATCTCGATTTTTAACGTTTCCCTCAAGCATACCTGTCTCCTTCCGACAGCCCCCTTGTAAGCCCTCAAGAAACCTCCCATCCGTACAACTAAAGGCCTTACAGATGACCAGCGGGTGTATTGAAACAATGTTCATTCAAGACGCCACAACAACGTGACATGGGCAGCGCCTCACTTCAAGAGGGACAGATTGTTCGCCCATAATCTTATTATTATTCGGACTCTTTCTCGCAACGAGTCTGTTCGCACCCACCCTTCAGCTCCCCGAGGGTAGCCTCCGCCACCAAAAGGGGCAACGATTGTTGTGGTCCCCCCTTTTATATACAACTAGCGGATAGGAAACACGTCAGGGCGAACAAAGGGAACTAAATGACAATACAGCTAAGACAGATTTGTTTAGTCGCGGAAAACCTAAAACCAGTTGTGGCCGACTTACAGGCGATCTTCGGTCTTGAAGTATGTTTCGTCGACGAAGGCGTCGGTATTTTCGGCTTAGAAAATTCACTCTTCTCCGTCGGAACCAATTTTCTCGAGGTCGTAGCACCAATCAAATCTGAAACACCTGCCGGCCGTTTTCTAAAACGCCGAGGAGGGGACACTGGCTACATGGTCATATGCCAGTGTGATACCAGAGCTACTCAGTTATCAGCTAGAGAACGGGCAACCGCCGAGGACGTGCGAGTCGCGTGGGAACAAGATATCGATGGTTTCAAGTGCATGCAGCTGCATCCGGGAGATACTGGTGGTGCCTTCTTTGAATTAGATTGGGATCCAGCGGGCGACTTTATCGGACACTGGGAGCCCGCCGGAGGAAATACCTGGAAAGATCTTCCGGGAGCGCCATTGATCACTGAGTTCCAGACAATAGAAATGCAATCTTATGAACCAAAAACCATGGCAACGTTGTGGTCTAAAATTGCTGGTGTATGCCTTCAAGAAAACGACTTAGGCCAATCCATCCTGGCACTCCAGAATGCTAATATACGCTTCGTCACCGCTACAAACGACATTGGTGAGGGACTGGCGGGCATTGAAGTCTGTGTTACCGACTTGCCACGAATTCGCAAGATAGCCGCTGACCGCGGCTGCCTACTTTCTGACGCCACCGTGAAGATAGGCGGCGTCAATTTCTATCTGCGTTAAGAACGCTTAGGGACCGTACTTTTCATCGATAAAACTGCGTATAGATTTTAACGGGACACCGGAGTCGACTAGGGCCTGCGCATCCTGCGCTTCATGTAAGCAGTGCGGTCAACCGGCCGCATGCGAATCCACGAAACAATGGAGCAAGTCTGGGTGTCCCATCGACCGGTCACACCCACAATAACAATGAATTTCGGCAAGTATGTGGGGTATCGCCTTAGCGATCTTATACCCGTCCGCCACCGCACCAGAAAAAAGAGATGGCGAAAGAGTTTCCGGGTACACAGTTCTATCCAACGTCTCCTCGGACGTCATTTCGCCTGCTACGGCCAGACTCATACCGCCTATCTCCATAACAGAAAGAAGCCCGAAAGAGATGGCTACAACGAAACCATAGGTAAAGACTAAACGCTCGGTCGACATATTGTTTGTTTTCCTCTCGTGCTACAGGCGACCGCTCGTACCGCTTAGTAACAGTTTGGCAATCACCGGCTCATAACCTCTTCAATCCAGATCACCTCTAGTGAAGTGACATCAAAGATATCCGCCGCCGTTACCGCCTATTCGGCTCCGATGGTGGTCGGCGAAAGCGTATAGCTGCGCAGGTCTGTGCGACCCTCCTCTGATCCCCCGAGCGGTCTGTAACAACTGGCTGCCGATCATTTTCCTCCGAAAATTCCGACGGTCTAATGGCCTATCCAGGATGATCTCGTACACCTTCTGCAGTTCCGCAATCGTAAATTCCGGTGGTAGTAGACTGTACGCTATATCCGAATAACTTAGTTTTGCCTTCAAACGCGTTAACGCATATTCGGCGACAGCATTATGATCGTAGGCCAGATTCGGCAAGTTATGCACAGCAACCCAGGCTATATCAGCGTACTTGTTCCCCACACTCGGTGGTCGACCCGGCGGCGGGACCAACGCGAAGTAGGCCACCGAAATGGTCCAGCAAGAAGGATCTCGCGCTTTTTTACCAAAGGTGTAGAGTTGTTCCAAGTAGAGTTGCTCAACTCCGGTTTTTTCGTACAGTTCGCGCTCTGCCGCCGAATCAAGCGACTCTTCTCGTCGAACAAGCCCACCAGGGAAGGCCCATATGCCAGCGCACGGGCCCTTTTTTATCTCTACCAGGAGCGTACATAAAATTCCTTCACTAATCGTAAACAAGACGGAATCAACCGCCACACGCGGACCTTCACGTGAAAGCAACTCCCGGGTTTCGTCTTGACGAACACTGAGGACTTCCCTACGCATTCAAATCCAACATCCGGTCTATCGCAGAAAGCGCCCTGGTGCGTGTTTCTTCCGGCAATGTAATTTCGTAGCGTAGTTTCCGCAGAGAGTTCAGCACACCTTCGAGAGTAATCATCTTCATGTACGAACACAGCTTACAACTTTTATAGAATTTCTTTTCAGGTACCTCCAGGAGCAGGCGATCGGAGAGTCCACACTCTGTAACTATCAGGAATTCTTTAGCGGGACTCTCTTTTGCGTAACTCATCATAGCGCTAGTCGACAGTGCCGCGTCAGCCAAAGCAATGACATCCTCCCGACATTCCGGATGAACTAACACTTTTACCTCGGGCAATTTATCTCTTACTTCCTGTATCTGCTGAGGCGTTATTTGGTGGTGTACATAACAGTTCGCTTCCCATGCGATTATATTTTTCTTCGTCTTTTTTTGCACGTATCCTGCCAGATTTTCATCTGGGACGAACAATATATTATCCGCTTCGAGTGCTTCCACGATTTCAACGGCGTTCGAGGACGTACAACATACGTCCGATTCAGCCTTCACTTCTGCCGTGGTGTTCACATAGCAAACGACTTTAAGATCAGGATAAATCCGCAACAGGGATTCCTTCCTATCAGCTAAGTCTTCAGCTGTAATGCCTTCCGCTAAAGAGCAGCCCGCCCGCAAATCCGGCAGCAGCACCGTTGGTTCTGGATTCACTATCTTTGCCGTCTCGGCCATGAAGTGTACACCACAGAAAACTAACGTGTCGCACGCCACCTTTCTGGACTGTCGCGCAAGTTCTAGCGAGTCGCCCACAACGTCCGCTACCTCAAAAATTTCTGGCCGCTGATAATTGTGGGCTAAGACGACTGCATTGTGCTCTTGTTTTAGCGCGTTGATCTCTTTTATGTATTCCACATATTGGGCACACTTTTCTAACGTATAATTGGTATCTACTTTCGAGAGGTGCCTTTGCAATTGTTCCGCCGTTTCATGATGAAATGTTTCGCCTGCCTGTTCCATTCTTCCCCCTCACCAGTAAAAAAACATCCGGAGACAACTTCCGTAACCATACCGGTGGAAGTCTTACTAATCAGTTAGCGTCATATTGACGTTAACTTGAAGTAATTGTCAACTGCGGCCTCCACCTTGTTTTGGTTGCTAGTATGCAAACCCAGATTCCGCCGCCGCGGCACGTGGTTCTCTGTTTCTCAACCGCAGAAAATTGCCCACGAGATCATGAAATTGACTTACGCTGCTTAACTGTTTCATAGCCAAGCGGAACAGCCGACACGGTCCGAAGCACTTGGCGTACCAATCTATAGTTTTTCGAAACTGGGTACAGGCGAGCTTTTCGCCGCGCTGTTTGACTAGCCCATCGAAATGGCGGCTCATAAAGGCTACATGTTCTTCCAATGTATGGCGTCGACCACTCATCACACCCGACAACCCCCGCTCTAACCGCCTAAAAATCCACGGGTCGACCAGGGCACCTCGCCCAATTACTAGACCTGCACACCCGGTGTGGTCCATCATTTCTCGGGCCGATGCTAGATCTGTTACATCACCGTTACCAAAAACAGGAATATCACATACCGAATTTACAACGGCACGGATCCCTGCAAGGTCGACTGTCCCACGGAACGCGCCCTGCCGGGTCCGACCATGTATGGTTATTCCCGAAACGCCCACCTCTTCGAGTAAGGGTGCTAGAATCACGGCCTGCGATTGCGTGCCGTCCCAACCTAACCGAGTCTTCACTGTGACCGGTATGTTCACGGCCCTCGTTATAGTTTTTACAAACTCAGCGGTACGCATAGGGTCTTTCAACATCGCGGCTCCCGCACCAATTTTTATTACTTTCTCAACGGGACATCCCATATTTACATCAACCGCTTGCACACCGCGTTCTTGCAGCCAGAGGGCCGCGTCCCGTACTTCTTCCGCTACCGGACCAAAAAGCTGTACACTTAACGGGTGGTCCTCAGGTTCTGTGTCTACAAGTTCAAGCGCCCGTCTGTTTCCCTCGAGAAGAGAACGAGCATGAACTAATTCCGTCGTGGCCAATCCGAAACCTCCTATCTCACGCATACACCGGCGAAATGGGAGTGTCGTGTACCCAGCTAATGGAGCCAACATTAAATTATTGGCGATAGGCAAATCGCCGAGTGCGACCATGGACAGCATAGACGTTTTAACCCCTACCCTAACCTTTCAAATGTTGCACACGATCGGTGTTCTATCTTCGCTCAAAGAGTTTCTCAAGATCACCTAAGGCATAACGCACCATAGTAGGCCTCCCATGTGGACAAGCGAAAGGCGAGCGACACTGTAAGAGCGCATCAACCATGGCTTCCATGTGGTCAATGGTCAGCGTTTGGCCGGCCTTGATCGATTTCACCTTACATGCAATCCGGGCAGCGAGATCTTCCTCTCGAGCAGCTACCGGATCATCCGACGACCCTGCGGCGGAGGCCTCCAATAATTCCGTTATCAGATCTGGACTGTCCTGGGGTCGCAAATATGAGGGAGTTGCCTGTATCTGATAACTGTTCCCACCAAATGGTTCTATGCTGAAGCCGCAAAGAGCAAGATATTCCTTAACGTCGTCAAAGGCATTCGACTGCGCAGGTGTTAATTCGAATGTGAGAGGCAACAAAAGCCGCTGTACTTTTCTGCAATTACCCCTGATATCGTCCAGAACTTGCTCATAAGTGACCCTCTCGTGTGCAGCATGCTGATCAACGATCCACAATTCACCTTGCGTTTCCACTAACACGAAGAGTTCGTGGCTCTGGCCGACCACCCGGTATAGCGGCTTCCGGGATCTGACTATCAGTTTCGGTTGTGCCCCATCCAGATCTCTGTGTGCACCGTCCTTTTCAAGCTGCTCTTTCAATCCATATTGATCTCCGGATAAACTCCTGGAGAACCTGAAATTCGGCCTTCCCTCGACAGCCGGCCCCGCCTCACGCACACCTCTCGCGGACCGCGTTTCTCTCGATCCGCCATGCGCTCGCGCCTGTAAACCATTCGCCTCTCTTTCTACGGCAACGGTTGTTCCGTTCGGGAGCGACGAGATATCTATTTTTTTGAAGAGATTAGCCTGGTCAAGAGAAGCCCGAACCCTACTAACGATTTGTTGAAAAACGTCCCGTTCGTCCCGGAATTTCACCTCGTGCTTCGTAGGATGAACATTCACATCTACGAATTCAGGAGGAATTGTCACGAAGAGTGCCGCCAGTGGAAAGCGCCTTGCAGGTAGTAATTCGCCATAGCCTCGTCCCAGCGCATAGGACATACCCAGACTCTTCACATATCGGCCATTTACAAAAAAATATTGTCCGGTCCGTGTATTCCTAGTAGTTTCAGGGGAACTCGCAACCCCCAAGATAACGACACCTTTCTCAGACTTCGCATTCTCGGGCTTCAGTATTCGTACTAAACCTTTTCCCCACCTCTTGGCCAACACAGCGCTCGACCGAAGGAACAGTTGATCCGGGCCAGTCACGCGAGGAACACTAAAAACATCTCTCCCGTCAGAACGAAATCGAAATGCTACCGAAGGTCTCGAGAGAGACAACGCGATCAAAAATTCATGTATGTGACGACTTTCCGCAGTCGGAGACTTTAAGAATGTCCTACGCGGGGCACTGTTGTAAAAGACGTTCCTCACAGAAACCGTCGTACCCTCTCGACAGCCTATAGGAGCCAAAATAGGCTCTTGTCCATTGCGAATACGCACGCTCACACCCTCAAGTTCGCCTTGCGGCTTGGATACCAAGTGCACATGTGAGACGGCGGCGATACTAGCCAGAGCTTCCCCACGAAAGCCCAGACTTTTCAATTGATAAAGGTCTTTGCTCTCTCTAATTTTGCTGGTCGCGTGCCTCTCAAATGCAAGGCCCGCGTCTTCTTGGTGAATTCCAATCCCATCATCCTGAACGACTATTTCGTCACAACCGCCTTTTACGATATTCACCGCTATGGATTCCGCCCCCGCGTCTATGGCATTCTCCACTAACTCTTTAACTATCGAGGCAGGCCGCTCTATAACTTCACCAGCACGTATTTCCTCTATCGTTTCCTGGTCTAGGCGGCGAATAGTTCTCATATTTCACCCTATTACCGTTTAACAGCGCGCTCGAACAAGCCCAATTGTGGAGAGTCTGTCTTGTCTAAACGCAGACGGCTATTCTTACTCCCTTCTTTCGCATTCCGCATTAGGTCAGCCTTCTTATCCAGGTCTCTCAATATCGTTTCAGCACGGGCCGTCACGGCTCTCGGAAGGCCGGCCAATCTCGCCACATGAACGCCATAAGATTGATCGGATGCGCCGTCAATTACCTTATAGAGAAACACAACTTCGCCCTTCCATTCACGGACGGCAAAAGTGAGATTTTTAACACCAAAGAAACCGAACTCTAACTCCGTCAATTCATGGAAATGGGTCGCAAATAAGGTTCGGGGTCTGGGACCATCTCGACTGATCAGGAATTCAATGATTGCCCGCGCAATTGACAACCCATCGGCACTAGAAGTTCCTCGCCCTATCTCATCGAGGAGGAGCAGACTGCGCTCCGTTGCTCCGTTCAATATCTGCGCAGTTTCGATCATCTCTACTGCGAAGGTACTCTCGCCGAGTGCCAGATTATCGGACGCCCCTATACGCGTAAAAATTCGATCGACTATACCAATGCGTGCCTCGCGAGCTGGCACGAATGACCCCGCTTGAGCTAAAATTGCAATGAGTGCACACTGACGTAGATAGACGGACTTTCCACTCATGTTTGGGGCAGTCAGCAATAGTAGCTGTCTTTCCTCCCGGTCAATTGCCACATCATTGTCAATGAATGCTTCTGGGCCTACCCGCGATTCCACTACCGGGTGCCTCGCACCTTTTATCACGAATTCTTGGCCATCCGTCATGCACGGGCAAACATACCTACGTTCGATTGCCACTGTGGCAAAACTAGACAAAACATCCAAGACAGCGCAGGCCCGCGCAAGCGTTTGTATTCCGGCAACAACGCCAAGAACCTGATCACACAACGCAACAAACATTTCTTTTTCTCGACTTACCGCTTCTTCCTCAGCATTGATTATTTGCTGCTCCAAGTTCTTTAATGCCTCGGTCACATAACGCTCACCGTTTGACAGTGTTTGTTTGCGAATAAAGTAATCAGGCACTTTATCGACGTGCACTTTCGAAACTTCCAAGTAGTAGCCGAAGACCCGATTGTAACCTATCTTGAGGGAAGGGATTCCCGTATTCTCGATCTCCCCGGCCTGTATTCCGGCCAACAAACTTTTACCATCTGTCGCCAAAGAACGTAGACGATCTAAGGTGGCATCATATCCACTCGCGAAAACACCTCCGCCTCGAAGATGCGTAGGCGGGGCTTCTACTGTTGAACTTTCTAGCACTTGCGTCAGATTCGAAATATCGGCTCGCAACCGTTGGGCCATTTCGATACACAAATCGCTTTTAGCTTTCTCCATGCAGCCTTCGACGCTAGGAACTTGCAACAGCGAATCTCTAAGGGCCGCAGCGTCTTTGGGATTGGCGACGCCGCAGCTGAATCGCGCCACTAAGCGTTCCATATCTTTTACAGGAGACAGGGCCCTCCGCAGACCCTGTAGAAGACCCTCCGTTTCCACTAATTCCGTGACCGCTGCCTGGCGGCGAGAAATGGCCTCTCTTGACAATAACGGTTTTTGAAGCCAGTCCTTGAGCAGCCGGCGGCCCATTGATGTTTTGGATTTGTTTACTGTTTCGAATAACGTCAAACCTTCGGAATCCGGATTCGCAGATCGAAAGACTTCGAGACTCCGCTCGCTTATAGGCCCTAGAACCATCGTTTCATTGAGTTCCCGTTTCTTGGGTAGCGCCACGTGCGGAAGCACGTCTTTCAGATTGTTTCGCAAAAATTGCAGAACAAGGCCAAGAGCAATCGTCGTATCGGAATCCAAATCCAGGGCCCTCAAGGTATCGAGTCCAAAAAATTTTCGGATAGTGTCTTCACTCTCTACCCGCCCACACCGCCAATCAGGCAGAACGCTCAGAGCCGGGGCTGAATGTCTTGCATTTAGGCCCCTAAGATAAGTGGTCTCGGCTAATTCGGCCGTAGTTACCACCTCATCAGGGGCCAAAGAAGACAACTCCAACGCTATGTTCTTGGAACTCGTCTTCCAAAATTCGAAGACGCCGGTCGCCGGTTCCAGCACCGCGATAGACCAAGAATCCTCAGTCCGAAAAAGTCCAACTAGCGTCGGATTCAAGGCATCGGATTCGTTTTCTACATACGTGGAGGGAGTAATCACACGTGTGACTTGGCGCTTGACTAATCCCTTAGCCTCTTTCGGGTCCTCCACCTGCTCACATAGTGCGACTTTCCTACCAGCCTTTAGCAATCGTTCGATATAGGTTTTGGACGCATGATGGGGCATGCCACACATCGGCACTTTTTGACCACCGCCGCTCCGAGCGGTGAGGGTCAGATCCAATAGCTTCGCAGCAACGGGTGCATCATCGAAGAAAATTTCGTAAAAATCGCCTAGCCGGAAAAGTACTATGGCATCCTCATGTTGCCGCTTCACGTCCACATATTGTTGCATCAGCGGCGTTAGTACCATCCTCTCCCTACCCATATAACTGGACATTTATGGTACTTTGTATCGTCTTTGTCGGGCGCCAACCACCCCAACGAGACCGTCCGCTCCACGTATTTTGCGGGAAGACGCTACCTTGTATTTCTCTCAAAAAACAGGAGAATCGGCATCACGACTTGCCTTGAGGCGTATGGTTTTCAAAGGAGGCACCCCGAACATGTTTGAATTAAGCCAAGAACAAACACAGATTTTAGCGACAATAAACCGCTTCGTAGAACGAGAGGTAAAACCTGTCGCGAGCGAGATGGAGCATCGTGACGAATATCCTCACGCGCTCGTGGAGCGCATGAAAGAGTTAGGGTTGTTTGGCGCAATAATCCCCGTCCAATACGGAGGCATGGGCCTCTCCTTCACGACCTACGCGATGATCATAGAGGAAATTTGTCGCGGTTGGATGAGCCTAACCGGAATCCTCAATTCGCACCTACTGTTTGCACACATTCTAGCCTTATACGGTACAGACGAGCAAAAGACCCGAATTCTGCCAGCTATGTCCACCGGGGAGAAGCGAGGGGGCCTGGCATTGACTGAACCTCATGCAGGCAGTGACGTACAGCGTATTCGCGCTACAGCAAAGAAGGCCGGCGATACATACTCCATAGATGGCAGTAAGATGTTTATCACTAATGCTCGCAACGGCAACATGTTAGCGGTAGCCGCTAAAACCAATTCCAGCATAGATCCACCGCACCGGGGCATAAGTCTGTTCGCAGTGGAGAAGGGTGCTCCTGGCCTTACAGTTAGTCGCGATATCAAAAAATTAGGCTACAAAGGTCTGGATACGTGTGAAATCTCTTTCGAGGAATTCCCCACACCAGCAAACTCGCTTATTGGTGGCGAAGAAGGCAATGGCTTCAAACAGGTGATGGGAGGACTCGAGGTCGGACGCATCAACGTAGCGGCTCGGGCGGTGGGCGTCGCACAAGCCGCGTTTGAAGAAGCAATTCGTTATTCACAACAGAGAGAAACGTTTGGTAAACCCATTTGCGATCACCAGGCCATCCAACTAAAACTCGCGGAAATGGCAACAAAAATAGAAGCGTCTCGGCTCCTCGTGAGGCAGGCAGCAGAGAAGAAAGACCGAGGACAAAGATGTGACTTGGAAGCCGGAATGGCAAAGCTTTTTGCGTCCGAATCCTGCCAGGAAATCGCCCTCGATGCGATGCGCGTCCTCGGAGGCTATGGTTACACACAGGAATTTCCGGTGGAGCGCTTTTACCGCGACGCCCCCTTGATGATTATAGGCGAAGGTACCAGCGAGATACAAAAGATCGTCATCGCAAAGAACCTGATAAAGGAATACAGGATATGATCACTCTCTAGTAGCCCGCCGATCGTCAAACTATCACTAGAGCCTGCAACCTTTCAAAGATTTCTCAAATTTCTGTCACCTAGGTGTCATTATTGCGCACCGCCCAGACTTGGATTGGCGGACTTTTTTGTGTATAGTGTAAAAAAGAGTGCACCCGAAATGCAATCCGCGAAACCTATCTGCAAAGGACAGTCGGCGTCCATGCGGGACTGTTCATTTTCATTATAGTTGATTAACAAATTTCTGTCCCGTCGCTGCACCTCCTCGGAGCAGTGCATCAAACCTGGAGTACCAAATGCCTACCGCGTTAGAAAAAACCAGAAACATAGGAATAGTCGCGCATGTCGACAGTGGTAAAACGACCGTTAGCGAGCGTGTTTTGTATTACACAGGCCTGTCTCATAAGATTGGCGAAGTCCATGACGGCACCGCCGTCACCGATTGGATGCCCCAAGAACGCGAACGCGGAATCACCATAACCGCCGCTGCAATAACCTGCGAGTGGCAAGACCATCAAATTAATATCATCGATACCCCAGGTCACGTCGATTTCACGACTGAGGTCGAACGAAGCCTCCGTGTCTTAGACGGAGCCATTGTTGTCTTCTGCGGCGTCGGGGGGGTCGAACCACAATCCGAGACCGTTTGGCGTCAAGCCGACAAATACGAAGTCCCAAGGATCGTTTTCATTAATAAGCTTGATAGAGTAGGTGCCGATTTCCATGGTGTTGTCGGTCAAATCGAAAGTCGTCTGGGAGCAAAACCCCTCATCTTACAACTGCCCATAGGCGTAGAAGACGAGATGACTGGCGTAATCGATCTTGTACGACGGAAGGCCCTCGTTTGGGAAGAGGATACGCTCGGGGCGCGATTTCACGAGGAAAATGTTCCCGCCGCAATGGAAGACGAAGTAAACAAGTTCTATGAGGCGCTAATCGAGACGGTAGCCGATGCCGACGACGCTCTTCTTGAAAAATATCTGGGCGGCCAAACCCTTGGCCCAGAAGAGGTCCTAGCTGCCGTACGGACGAAAACTCAATCTCTCGATGTTGTTCCGGTTTTATGCGGAACGGCCCTGCGTAATAAGGGCATTCAACCGCTTCTTGATGCAGTTGTAGAATATTTACCTGCTCCGGTCCGGCCGGTTACGGGGCAAAGTTTGGAAGGAGAGGAGCGCACCTGGAAGGTCGAGGACGATATCGTGGCCGGCCTCGCTTTTAAAACTATGCATGACCCTTATTCGGGTCAACTGACATTTATCCGCCTATACAGCGGGCTACTAAAAACCGGGGACGACATAT
>CAZSWX010000023.1:0-13356 GCA_964610865.1 uncultured Enterobacteriaceae bacterium | reverse complement strand
GCCACCAGACCCAGCCCCTATTACAAAAAAATCGAAATCGTATTTCGTCATTCTAATATCACCTCACGAAACTCGCACTTTATCTCATACGATAAGTTCAACCATTACAACCAACCCGAGACAGAACAGTCTTCTCCGCGCTAGAAAATGTCCGGTGTCTACTCATCGCGACGTTCTTTTAGGCCCCGTGCACTTTTTGGTCAGGGAAAGAGGGCGTCCTCTGATACACCAAGTGCAAACAAACAGCAGCAAGACGAATCCGGAAAGTGCTTCGTCACCCCTCAAGCCCTCGCCCGGTACGAGAACACCCGCAAAAAGGATACCCCAACCTCAGCTTGCACTCTCAGTTCTGCGATTCCTTTATCCAACCAGAGCGGCTACACGCTCCGGAGTGAGTGGAATCCGATTCACTCGTGCATCAAAGGGTGACAATGCATCGGCTACGGCATTCGCGATCGCCGCAGGCGGCGCTATTGCCCCTCCCTCTCCCATCCCTTTCACTCCATTGAGGGTATAGGGAGAGGGCGTCTCTATGTGCCCTATCTCTACTACAGGCACGTCCGTCGCGGTCGGTATCAAATAATCCATGAAGGTGCCCGTCAAAAACTGACCGTTGTCATCATAAACCGCCTCTTCGTAGAGTGCCGACCCGATTCCCTGCGCAACACCACCTTGTATCTGACCATCAACAATTAGCGGGTTGATTATCGTGCCGCAGTCTTCAACCACGATATACCGTAAAACGGTGACGTGACCCGTCTCAGGGTCGACTCGAACGCAGGCCAAATGCGTGGCGTTTGAGTGGGTGATGGGCGGCGGTTCATACGTAACCGTCACGTCGAGCCCAGGTGTCTCGTCAGCGGGTAGTTCGCTAGGCTTTGTCATTATTTGATGAGCGAATTCCGCCAAGCTAATAATACTTTTCTCCTGTGTGCCACTTTTTACATAGCCGTCCTCGAGGGTCAAATTCGCCGAAGGGACTTCCGTCATTCGCGAAACAATCCGCAAAATTTTCTCACGGAGCCTCTGCGCCGCCGTGATCACGGCTCCACCGCCCGTTACGGCACTTCTGCTCGCCCACGTTCCCCATCCTCGTGGTGTCGATTTTGTGTCTCCTTGCACGACCGTGATGTCATTGACATCTATTCCCAACTCATCAGAGATTATCTGCGCGTAAACGGTATGATGGCCCTGACCGTGGGAGTGCGTCCCAACGAACACCGTGATCTTGCCGGACTCGTCCAACCGCATCGTAGCAGATTCATAACCGCCTATTTTAACGCCGTAAGAGTCAAATACGGCCGAATTGTGGGCGGTTCCCTCCACATAAGAGGCCATCCCTAGACCGAGGAATTCTTTTCTCTTTCTCGCCTCTAGCTGCTTCGCTCGAAACTCCTCGTAATTTAACATTTTTAATGCTTTTTTAAGGGACTCCTGGTGACTCCCGCTCTCTATTTCCGCCCCCATAGGGGTCGTGTAGGGGTGCTCCTCAGCCGTTATCATATTGCGCAGACGAATCTCGACGGGGTCGAGTTTCAATTTTGCGGCGGCCATATCAAGCAACCGTTCCATCGCGAACACCGCCACGGGTATGCCTACGCCGCGATACACGCCGATGGATGCCTTATTCGTCGCGACTGTACAGGTCTCGAAAGCAAAAGCCGGGACTTTGTATGGACCAGACATAGACGCGGCGGCGTGCTTGGGCTCAAACGCCGAACTCCAGGGATACGAAGAGTATCCGCCAGCATCACTTAAGAAACGCGCTTTCACTCCAAGCAATAATCCGTCTCGTCGCAACGCAATCTCAGCACTAACGATTTGATGCTTTGCCTGCAAAGATGCACTCAGATTTTCGGCTCGATCTTCAACCCATTTGACCGGTTTCCGGAGTAGCCGACTTAAGTAGGTGACCATCACTTCTTCAGGAAACGGGTGTGCTTTCAACCCGAAACCTCCGCCTACATCAGGAGAAATAACTCTCACCCAGGTTTCAGGCAACTCCAGGAGCTCCGCTACACTCGCGCGCAACGTGTGCGGTACCTGTGTTGATGACCAGAGAGTCACCAAATCGCCGCCTTCGTCGCAACAGGCTACGCAACCCCGAGTCTCCATCGGTGCGGCCATATGACGCCCTGTAACGAACCGATCCTCCACTATGCAATCCGCCTCTTCAAATGCTTGGCGGACGTCACCTACTTCACCCTCCAGCCGCTCCATCACGTTGTCTTCCCATTCCTCGTGAACAAGCGGCGCACCGGGAACCAGCGCCTGCTCCATGTCAACCACAGGCTCAAGCGGCTCGTAATCGACCTCAATCAAGGCGGCAGCATCTTCCGCTACATACCGATCCTCGGCAACGACGGCTGCTACCAAGTCCCCTACGTATCGAACTTTGTCGTGTGTGAGCACGTTCCAATCGCACGATCTATGCAAGGGTACCTTTTTAGCGTCGAACTCTACCCTGAAAGGCCTTATCGCCCCCTCCACATCCTTGCCAGTTACGACACACTCGACACCTTCGAATTCACGTGCGAGGCGACCCTCTATATTATTAATCTTTGCGTGCGCGTAGGGACTGCGCACGAATGCGACAGCTAGCGGATTCTTTACCGCGACGTCGTCAACGTATTGCGTGTTCCCTAGTAGGACATGCGGGTCTTCCACTCTACGTACGCCCGCACCCAGCATCTTTGCTCTTCCCTCACGCGGCATTTCCACTCCCAGAAATCAGAGCGGCCAAAAGACCCCGCTATCTTTGCAGGCTCGACCGGCCGTTAACATCACTCTAAACACGCCGATCGGGTGCATTCGCGACCGCTAGTACTGCCTTTATGATGTTCGCGTAACCCGTGCAACGACAAAGATTACCGGAAAGTCCCTGTCTCACTTCTTCCTCAGAAAGAGGTTGCTTGCTTTTCAGTAGATCTAAGGCAGTAATCAGGAATCCCGAAGTACAAAACCCACATTGTAATGCATGGTTATCCCAAAATGATTGTTGTAATGGATGCATTTCTCCACCCGCGGCGAGTCCTTCAAGGGTACCGATTTCGGCCCCATCAGCCTGGACCGCGAAAAGGAGACACGAGCGCACACTCTCCCCATCGAGTGTTATCGTGCAAGCACCGCAAACACCATGTTCGCAGCCGATGTGAGTAGCAGTTAGTTCAAGATCATGGCGTATAAAATCCACTAGTAGTCTACGTACCTCCACCTCACGCTCATATTCTTTTCCATTAACTCGGACACGGACGAGTTGCTTTTGCGAAAACGTACCGTCGGACATTTTTCATTACCCTCTCTTCGCCAAGGCTTCCTGGATCGCACGTCTCGTTAGGACTGCTACCATCCTTCGCCTATAATCCGCGGAACCATGCACGTCACCGGAAGGATCTACCATAGCCGCCGCGGCATCGGCGGCCGCACGCACTGCTCTTTCGTCGCAACCGCTACCCTTGAGCACCTGTTCCGCATCAGTTGCATGCAGTGGCGTTGAATGCGCCCCTCCCACTCCCAGCATAGCACTCTGGCATTTCCCTCGACCATCCAAAGTAATTACGCAAGCCACCGCCACTATGGCAAAGTCGCCTGGGCGTCGACACAATTCTTGAAAACCCCAAAGGCGCGGCTCGTGTACAATGGGAAAACGAATTTCGCACAGAATTTCGTCGGCCTCTATTATCGTCATCAAAGGGCCTATAAAAAACTCACGAGCACCCACCGTTCGATTTTTTCCCTCAGATCTTAAGACTAAGTCCGCGTTCAAGGTAGTAGCAATCAAAGGCCACTCCGCCGCGGGATCCGCGTGGACAATACTACCTCCCACGGTACCCCGATTTTTGATAGCGAGGTGCCCTACCTCGGCGGCGGCGCGAACCAGAAGAGGCTCGCACTCGGCCACATCCACAGACTGCTCGACTCCGCGGTGTCGTGTCATAGCTCCACATTTTAAGGCCATAGAACTTTTCTCAATATAATCCAGCTCATTTAGACCATTTAAATCCACGAGCGATCCGACGGACGCCATCCTGAGATTTAGCATAGGCACCAAACTCTGGCCTCCTGCCAAAAGCTTTGTGTCTTCTCCCCCGCTCCGCAACATTGAAAGTGCGGCCTGCACAGAGGTGGGCCGTCCGTAAGTGAAAGGCGCTGGCTTCATACGGCTGTGTTATCAACTTTCTCTACCAGGGGCAAACAAAAAAACGGCAGGAGGCGCCCCGCCGTAATGGCTGATCCGCTTTCGTTATCGCTTGTTTCGCCGTATAGGCAGTCCTCTAAGGAGCATCCGGACTTTTGCGACAATTACAGAGGCCATTATGAGAATAGCTGTGGACGTCGGTGGCACTTTTACCGATGTCGTCATTCTCAACGAAATTACTGCTGTTCTGAGGGTCGAAAAAGTACCAACGACGCCCGAAGATCCCGCCACAGGCGTGTTGCAAAGTTTCGAAAAAGTGGGCGCGCCTTTACCGCAAATCGACTATTTTATCCAAGAAACTACGCTTGGACTCAATCCACTATTAACGAGGACATCTTCCCGCGTTGCGCTGTTGACCACCAAAGGGTTCCGGAATGTATACCTGCTCGGGCGAACGGCGAGTGGAAGCCTGATTAACCAAGTTTGGCGCGAGAACGTTCAAAGGGGCGACCGAACAAATACTCGACCACGGTGAGAGATTGGCGCTGGCACGCTTACGCTCTTTACCCAATGGTACCTGGACCGCCGACGATTAGGCGGACGACGACGGCGTAGACAGGGATATCATGCTAAAAATCAAAGCGACCGTAACCATCACCGACTCCGAAATGCTTCTTGACTTTAGCGGTTAGTCACTTGCTGTGAAGCGTCCCGTCTACATTCTCATCGGACTCACGATGGGAGTAGGTGCGCTAATCTTCAAGGCTATCACCACGCCGGAAACCCCGGCCAACGAAGGCAACTTTCGCCCCCTCCGGGTTTCCGCCCCCGCGGGGGGCCTAATGCATGCGATGCCCCCCTCGGCGCCCTTCACATTGTGGCCAGCGGTCTTAGCAACTGAGGTCGTGACGAAGGCGCTCGCAAACGGGATGCCTAAAATTGTACCGGCTTGCTCAGGGGGTGACCTATGCACCGTGATGACAGTGGGAACCGACCAGCGAACAGGAAAACAATGGGTAGAGGCCAATAACGAAGGAATAGGCTTCGGCGGCCATGCCACCGGCGACGGCGAACATGGGATCATGCATCTGACAGAGCCTGGCTGTCAAAATGTACCTATCGAGGTTGTCGAAAGCAAAACGCCTATGCTCATAGAGCACTACGGTCTTAGACAAGACTCCGGAGGACCCGGTGAACATCCTGGAGGCCTCGGGATCACCCGTTCCTATAAATTTCTTTCCGAAGCGGCGGCACTTACCTTAGTAAAAAAGACCAAAACAAGGCCGTGGGGTATTGGAAAGGGACATACCGGAGAAAATAGCCATGTGATTCTTAGGCCAGGAACGGCGAGCGAAGAACGTACCGGCATGGTGTACGAACAGATGAAGCCAGGGGAAGTTTTAACCAACTGCTCGGGCGGCGGCGGCGGCTGGGGGGACCCCCTCGACCGAGATCCAGAGAAGGTAGTGAGGGACGTCGTTGACGAATATGTTTCAAATGAGAGCGCCCTAAACCATTACGGTGTAGTAATAGAAACCGGCTCTATGACCGTCGACTGGCAGGCCACCGAGTCTTTAAGAAAACGGAAGCGCCGATCTTCGTCCTAGGCTTTCTTGAACCCTTCAGACTTCTTCGCAGAAGTCAGCCGAATCCGCCTCGCCCGCAACACAGCTTCGAAGGCCGATTGGATTTCCACGTTATCGATTCGAGGAGGCGACACCTCTGAGTATTTGGGGAGGGATCTCTTCGGGATAGCAGGATCTTTTGTCGGGTTTACAGCACCTCGTACGAAGTGAATCTGCTTTACAATGTCAGCCCCCAAAAGCGAGTTAAGTTCACGACGCACGCGTTCTTTCGCGAAAAGCAGCTCCTGGATTAGTGCCGGATGACTGACCCTCACAAAAAGTTTTCCCGCGTCGTATTTCCAGGGTTCGGAAGAGCGTGCGAACGAACTTCCGACTACGTCGGGCCAGATTTCCCATATTTTGAACGGCGTCAGTTCCGAGTCATACCTACCTTCAGGGAACACCGTTCCCAATACCCGGCCTACAGTATTCCACGGCGAGGTCTTTTCACGATCATCCATTGTTTCTACAATGTACACTAAACAAAACAAAACAGAAGAGTTTTTCCATAGCTACCATCTCTTGCGTCCTCTTAAACTTGACAATACAATATATAGTGTGTAATGAATTTTTCGTTCCTATCGTTAAGAATTGATATGTGGTGGTGAGGGGAGGAGGACACGATGGCAACAAGAGTACGTAGGAAGCCGGGCGCCAGCGAGCGGAATAGGGAAAAGTCGGGGGGACATACAGTGACGGAACAACCAAAACGGCGGACGACGGAGAAAAAGAAGGGGATCCGCATAACGAGACATCTCACAAAACCGATGGCGAATCCCTTCGACGAAATTGAGTGGGAAAAGCGTCACGCAATCATATCTGGCGAGAATGGTGAAGTAGTATTCGAGCAGCGCGACGTAAACGTTCCTAAGTTCTGGTCCCAGCTTGCTACTAACGTCGTAGTATCGAAATATTTTCGAGGGCCTTTAGGTACGCCCGCGCGTGAATCCAGTGTTAAACAAATGATCGATCGGGTCGTCGGAACCATCGTGGAATGGGGCAAAAAAGACCACTATTTTGCGACGGATGAAGACGCCGAAGCGTTTTCCGACGAATTGACCTATTTGTTGCTTCACCAAAGACTGTCGTTTAACAGTCCCGTTTGGTTCAATGTTGGGGTGGAATCACACCCCCAGTGTTCGGCATGTTTTATACTCTCCGTAGACGACACAATGGACTCCATACTGGATTGGTACCGTAAAGAAGGGATCATTTTTAAGGGTGGATCTGGATCAGGCGTGAACCTTTCTAAGATAAGATCCTCTAAAGAACAGCTCGCCGGCGGCGGCACCGCCTCAGGCCCTGTATCTTTCATGCGCGCGGCTGACGCATCAGCCGGAGTGATCAAATCGGGCGGGAAAACCCGGCGGGCAGCGAAAATGGTGGTCTTAGATGCTGACCACCCCGATATCAAAGAGTTCGTTCAATGTAAGGTCGACGAAGAAAAAAAGGCTTGGACACTTATCGAGGCCGGATATGACGGCTCTCTAGATGGAGATGCCTATAGCTCGATCTTCTTCCAAAATGCCAACAATTCGGTCAGAGCCACAGAAAGTTTTATGCGCGCGGTAGAAAGCGGCAGCGCGTGGAGCACACGCTACGTTACAAACGGTGGGGAATGCGAATCATTTCCCGCGAGCGACCTTATGCAAGCAATAGCCGAAGCTACTCATAGTTGCGGCGATCCTGGGATGCAGTTCGACACAACAATCAATGACTGGCACACTTGCCCAAACACTGGTCGAATAAACGCATCCAACCCGTGCTCGGAGTACATGCACCTTGACAATAGCGCATGCAACCTGGCTTCCCTCAACCTTCTCACCTTTCTCAAGGAAGACGGAGCTTTCGACACGCAGACTTTTAAACACGCTGTCGATATAAGCATCACTGCCCAAGACATTCTCGTCGACAATTCGAGTTATCCAACGAAGGATATTACCGAGAATGCCAGGGCGTATCGTGAACTAGGCCTCGGATACGCAAACTTGGGCGCTATGCTTATGTCACTAGGACTCCCCTACGACTCGGAAGCCGGGAGAGAGTATGCGGGAGCAGTAACGGCACTTATGACAGGGGAAGCCTACCTCCAATCTGCTCGCATATCAGCATCCAAAGGCGCCTTCTCCGGTTACGATGTTAATGAGGTACCTATGCTGGCCGTAATGGAGAAACACCGCGGCCACGCTTACAAGCTTAATCCCTCCTTAGTACCGCTAGATCTGCTCTCCGAAGCGAGGAAAGCATGGGACGAAGCGCTGACCCTGGGAAAGACTACGGGCTATCGAAATTCCCAGGCCTCAGTATTGGCCCCAACGGGAACGATCGCGTTTATGATGGACTGTGACACGACGGGCATCGAACCAGATATAGCGTTGGTCAAATACAAACGTCTCGTTGGTGGGGGCATGTTAAAAATAGTGAACAATACGGTTCCTCGTGCACTCTCCCGACTCGGATACGACAGTAAAGAAGTCCAGTCAATCGTCGAGCACATAGATGAACATGAAACGATAGAAGGCGCGCCGGACCTTCGAGACGAACACTTACCAGTGTTTGACTGCGCGTTTAAGCCAATGAACGGAACTCGGACAATTCACCACCATGGACATCTACGTATGATGGGCGCCGCACAGCCTTTTATCTCCGGGGCTATCTCAAAGACTATCAATATGCCAACCGAGGCCACGGTAGACGATATTGCCGACGCTTACCTAGAGGCATGGAGACTCGGACTCAAGGCAGTGGCAATCTATCGAGACGGGTGCAAAATGGCGCAGCCCTTAGCCACCAAGAAGAGCACCGCGAGCGCTGACAAGGAAACAACAGAAACACGAAACGACACTACGCCCAGCCCTACTCGGCGTCATTTGCCGGAAGACCGCGATGCCATCTGTCACAAATTCGAAATAGCTGGGCACGAAGGATATATACACATCGGATTTTACGAAGATGGGACACCGGGTGAAATGTTCATCCGTATGGCTAAGGAAGGTAGTACTATTTCAGGCCTGATGGACACAATAGCCACACTGACTTCGGTCTCAATGCAGTATGGCGTACCCTTGGAGGCTCTGGTCAATAAATTCAGTCATGTACGCTTCGAACCGTCAGGTTTCACAAAAAACACCGACATTCCATTCGCCAAATCACTCACAGACTATATTTTCCGTTTCCTGGGTAGTAGGTTCTTAAGCCAGGAAGAAAAGCAAAGTGCAGACCAGCCGACCGACCGGTCCTCGCCGGCGCTTCCAACACGGGTGCGGCAATCAACAGCAACCAGGGAAGACACAACTAGCGCATATACAATGCCGACGTGGCAAACTCAGGCAGATTCTCCTAGTTGCGCCGACTGTGGGTCGATAATGATCAGAAATGGTTCTTGTTACAAATGTCTAGATTGTGGATCTACGAGTGGTTGTTCGTAGATCCACAATCGCAACCCGTTGTGGGGAAGGGAGGCAGGCAGTTCTATGCTGGGAAGGAAGTTGAGGGACCTCCCCGAGGATGGGCCGGCCTTACGCCGGGCGGGGCGTTGTAAAACGCCCCGCGGATGACCTCAGAACAAAAAAGCCCAGAAAGGAGACAATAACGTGTCAATGAAGAACCGACGACTGGCCGTCCGACCAAAGGTCCTCACCGTTTCAGAATTCGCCCAGGTGTTTGCAATTTCGCCTAGACTCGTACGAAAGCTGATTCACAGAGGTAAAATACCGGCTCTCAAGTTTGGTCGGTTTTACCGGATACCAAGAAAAGCAGTTAGCCGGTATCTTGCAGGCACGATGCAAGAATTCGCCGAGGGCTCCCCTGTCCTCTCCAAAAAGATCCTCCTCGACGACAAGACCGGATCGCTATTCCCATCTCCGACGATGCCAACGCTGCACTGAAATGAACATCCTTCTCCAAGAATGTACCGCCGGGTGTGCCGCACAACCACAACCACATCGAACGAAGCAACGCTTCGTTCAGGCGGACAGCCACATAGAAATTACGGTCTGGAACATACCCGCACTTGTATGTCCAATCTGTCATCGATCGTTTTTGGAGGAAGAAATTGCACAGCGATTGTCGCTTCTATGCCTCCCTTTTCACGGAACTCCTGGATCGGCACCTGACCTTCCTCCAGCAAAGGTGACAATCGACTTTGCCCGCGCTGCTGAGAGCATTACCGTTTCCTCAGGAAAAGCAGTTATGGTATACGAGGACGACCGCCACTCATAATATGTGGACGATGCAACGATGATGAGAACCTATGCTGATCGGGTCAGTTGTTCAGTGTGACCGGCATTGGTGCGGGAAATGTATAAGATATCCCATAAATCCGTTGGGAGCCCGGAGATTTCGCCACCTTCACTTGTTTAGGCGTCCTGTTGGGAGATACATGTAGCACAAAGCCATTCTTAGCCGTCAAAAGTCTAGCCCCTTTGCCGAAGTTTTTAAGATCTAATTTCATTAAATTTCTGGTTTCTCACCGTTTTCGACACTTCAGTGCCCTATTTCTTTGGGTAATCCCTGCACACTAGATTCCTCTGCCTGATCAAGTAAGTAGCTAAGTTCTCGCATGCCTTCGCTGAGATGATGAGCTACAGATAATAGCGAACCAAAGGCATCATCATCGGGCTCATATAGCTTCAAATGATCGTTGATTATGCATAACAGATTGCGAATCTGTTCTTCCGCCTGGACGAGGTGCTCGCATGAATCGACCCGCTCCTCGGTCTCATTGATTAAGGTTGCCATAGTTGCGCATTGTATCTGACCCATCTGAGGTCTACTAGTAGGGACTCTAGGATCTACAAGTAGACCTACCACCCTTGACTAAGTTCCAAAAAAAGGGGTCAATGGTCCCCATGTCACCTGTCCTGGAAGAGAACCTGAACAAAACGCGATGCTATGCAGCCTTGTTGGTGTTAAGCCTGGCCTGCACCGCTCTACTCGGGGCAAGCCCGCAGAATTTCATCGACAGCGGCAAGCAGTTTGAAGAAGAACAGCGCTGGGGAGAGGCCTTGTACGAGTACTTATGGATACTCAACGAAATAGATCCCGACTATGTTGATGCCCACTACAGACTGGGAATTGTGTACGGCAAACTCGGCGCGGTCGAGGATTCCATCGCGTCATACAACAACGTCTTGCGCCTAAATCCCCACCACCAGGCGGCAACTCGGTTTCTTGAAGGTTATTATATAAACGAAGGAATAGCCTATCGTCGCGAAAGCCAATTCGACCGAGCTCTGAACGCATTCAGCAAGGCTCTTTCTATTAATACCTCCTCCGCTTCTGCAAATTTCGAACTTGGCCAAGAGTACCAGCGCCGAGGGCAACTCGACGACGCAATCGTCAAGTTCAAGGAAGCGGCTCGCTTAGACCCTGCAAAGAGTGCTGCAAGTACACAACTCGCTTCTGTATATGCGGAGCGGGGAGAGCACGGAGAAGCTATAAAACAATACCTAGCGGTTATCAAACAGCACCCTCGCGACCCTAAAGCACACGACGGTCTCGGCGTTGCCTATAATGCTACCGGACAGAGCAAAAAGGCGATAGAGGCGCTTGGACAGGCCGTCCGGTTTTACTTGATTCGGGGAGAGAGGGACCAAGCACGCCCCGCATACAATTTACAAAAGCAGCTAATGAAGCAACCACCCAATTGATAAAGACCGCGCAAACCCAGAGAGGGGTTGTAAGGATTCGTACCGGCCCGCACTAGCCATTCCCGACTCGATAGCGGCGACTCGCTCCAACGAGCGAATCCCTTCATGCTCTACCGTCTGCGCGTTGCAAGATCGGCCAATACAACGCTTTCCAAAACAGGAAAAAAAGCGGAAGAGATTGTCGCAATCGACACCGATACAAGCCTGCGGCACCGTTGCAATCGCATCAAAGGAACCAATTCTTTCGGGTGCTTGCCCACGCGGCCCAAAGCCCTGAGCACGTTTACTTCTCCTTTGGAACCAATGATTCCCTTAATTTGCGGAATAGTCATTCGCATAGTATCTAGTATCGGCCTAATAGCCAAGAAAGGTACGCCAGCGCCTGCAGCAAATTCAGCATGGACAGCACTCTCCATTTCCACTGCGATGCAAGAGGTCTGACGTTGGCAGATATCTTTCTCTCGGCCTGTTGATAAAACGTGGGGACTGGTGAATATCGATCCAACAACGGGATTCATCCCCCTAGCCATTGCGGCAGACTTTGCCGCAGCCAAAAGGTTCGGGTCTGAAGGAAATGTCTTGAGATCGGTCCTATCATCGCCTCCGTACATAGAGACTGCTTTGGCCAATAACAGTTGTCCCGCAGAAAGCTCCGGCACCAATGCGCCCGAGCATCCGACAGACAATATAACAGAAGGCCGTATGTCTTTATAGATCTCAACTATAGCGCGCGCGCTTCTGATACCAACTCCACCAGAAGAAACTATCACCTGGCACCGACCACTGTTTCCTCTCCAGGTCCTTTGCCCGGCGTCCCTAACATTATCCAGGCTTCGCAAAACCGCCTGAGCCTCCCACACGAGGGCAGTCAACACTAGTATAGGTGCATGCATAATCGGCGTTCGAATCTATTTATTCCTCTCGCTATCTGGCAGAAGAAACACGGCCAATCCTTATTGCCGAACTGACAGTCATCATCCCAAACAAAAAGGCGGCAAAGGGCAGCGTCCATATTCTGGCTTTCCCTAAAGAGAAGAAGCAAATGGCTGGAGCATAGACGACAGCCATGACACACCAGGTCAAAGCCCCGAGAATAAAAACTCCACTTGCCAGAGTTACTTTCGCTGCCCTCGGGAACATGACCGTCTCCGCAATATTCCCTAAACCTACCGCACATGCCAAGAGGGGGACAATAAAAATGACGAACATCAGCGCAATTGTCATGGTCAACTTGGTCCACGAGTAGTCAAGTTGCGAGAAAGCCGTGCGACTAACCATATCCCACACGCTTCGAATAGAAGGATACCGACGCAAACTTATCACCTCTCTGCGACTAAGGGACAACCGTATTTTACCGCCGGCCCCCTTAACTAAGCGCCCCAGATTAACATCATCAATTATCTTTTGGGCCAGCTGTGTAAACCCGCCAAGCGATTCCAAGACGGGAAGCGAAATTAGGACACAACCCCCCGCAGCCGCTGCCACCGGCCGGTCAACACTATTCACCTGGCGCATAGGATACAACATATTAAAGAAGAAGACGAAGGCCGGAATTAGCCAGTGTTCGGCCGGCGATTCGCATCTCAGCCGTGCCATACGGCTATTCAGGGATAATTCGGCAATCTGACTTTCCAGCACCAGATTGCGCAGACTGCCAGGCTGATGCCATATATCTGCGTCAGTGAGAAGCACATATTCCGGGGCTTCACTTTCTTGGCGTTTCATATACGTCAGCCCTTGTTGCAGGGCCCACATTTTCCCCACCCAACCAGTCGGTAATGGGGAGCCTACGATCGTTGTCAACCGCCGATTTTCACCCTCACGCGTACCAATTGCTTGCGCCATCGCGGCCGTACCATCGCTAGAACGATCATCTATTAATATTACGGAAAAATTTCCTGGATAATTCTGAGTCAACAGAC
The DNA here is from genome assembly GCA_964610865.1 of uncultured Enterobacteriaceae bacterium. Taxonomy (GTDB): domain Bacteria; phylum Desulfobacterota; class Binatia; order Bin18; family Bin18; genus Bin18. The sequence goes on along the minus strand of CAZSWX010000023.1, from coordinate 20 downwards.
TCGGTTGAGTTTTGGGCAAC
>CAZSWX010000022.1:0-13358 GCA_964610865.1 uncultured Enterobacteriaceae bacterium | reverse complement strand
GATTAATGACGGCTCAAGTGATGCAAGTCTGACCATATTACTAGAACTATCCGCCGAAATCCCCGAATTAGAAATTCTGAGTCAAGCTAATTTAGGGCACGGCCGATCCTGCTTGAACGCCTATTTCACCGCTATTGGGCGCGACAGCGAATGGATTCTCCAGATTGACTCGGACGGACAGTGCGATCCACAATATTTCGCAAAATTTTGGTCGGAACGACGACACGAACGCCCAACCTACGGCCAACGCCGTAGTCGGGCTGATGGTATACACCGACAGCTTTTGTCTTACGGACTACGCTTACTAATTCGTGTCGCCACAGGAATTGACGTCCGCGATTCGAATGTACCCTACCGACTAATGCACAAATCGACACTCAAAAGGTGCCTGTCTTGTATCCCGATTGACACCCCTCTGCCTAACGTTCTCCTTGCCGTCCTTCATCAATATTGGTTCAATATTCGGTGGGTGACCATTCACTTCCGTGGACGGCAGGGCGGTCAATCATTCCACAAATTTTTTCTGCTAATCGTCCTCACCGGTCGCCTTTATAAAGCATTACGCCGCTGTTTTAATTCCATTTCCAAAAATTTATAGGTCAAATTTGCGCATGGCCTTTACTTCTGTAAATCGGAACCACCCACTAGGGTTTTCACCTTTCAGGTCCATTCTCTTGACCCTGTCTGGGCCGTTCGTTAGTGTTCTGCAAAGCGTAAGAGACGTTTACCTATGCAATCTTTTCTCGCCGCAGCCGTGCAAATGACAGCGTCTGACACAAAAGAGGACAACCTGCAAAGAGCAGAATCGTTCGTGCGCAGGGCCTCCAAGCAGGGAGCTGCTCTGGTAGTACTCCCGGAGGTCTTTTCTTGGCGCGGTAAAATCGGAAACGCCGTTTTTGAGGCAGAAAACATTCCAGGGCCGACGACCGAACGGCTCGGGAATTTAGCCCATGAACTCGGGATCCACTTGATTACTGGGTCGCTTCTTGAGAAATCCGAAGACGGCCGCTCTTACAATACGAGCCTCTTAATTAGCCCAGAGGGACAAATTCTCTGTCGTTATCGCAAGATCCATCTTTTCGACGTTGATATACCCAACCGAGTCACCGTGAAGGAATCGGAGAATATCAAGGCTGGAGTAGCGACTGCAGCGGTAACAACGGCGATTGGTAATATAGGTCTGTCAATTTGCTATGATCTGCGCTTCCCGGAGTTATACAGGCAATTAGTTAACCGTGGCGCCGAAATAGTGTCAGTTCCTTCCGCTTTCACTTTTCCCACCGGGGCAGCCCATTGGGAGGTATTACTTCGTGCGCGGGCTGTCGAAAACCAGTTCTATGTCATTGCCCCTAATCAAATCGGACCAAATGTGCACGGATTTTCAGATTACGGACATTCGATGATTATTGACCCTTGGGGAAAAGTGGTAGCGTGCGCCCGGGACCAAGAAAGCTTCATTACCGCCGAAATTAACCTGGACTACTTATCCAAGGTGAGGAAGGAATTGCCGTGCCTAGAACATCAAAAACTCTAAGGCCCGCTGCGGTTAAATCGTTCTTTCGCGTCGTTACGTCGGCCGAGGCCCGCGCGCAGTTGGCGCTAGCTGCCCCAACTACGAAACGCGAGTATATTCCCGTAGGCACCGCAGCCGGACGGATCCTGGCGCAACCGTTAAAATCGCGTGTTAATCTTCCACATTTTAATCGTACTAATATGGACGGGTATGCGGTACGGGCAGAAGATACATTTGGCGCATCACCCAGTCTCCCGACATACCTTAAATTGGTCGGCAATATAGAAATGGGCGAAGCTCCCAAACAGAAAATTAGAAAAGGTGAAGCCGTACGTATAGCCACAGGTGGCATGTTGCCTCCCGGGGCAAATTCCATGGTTATGGTAGAATACACTGAGGAACTCGGGGACGGCACGGTGGAGATTTCGCGCCGGGTAGCTCCCTGGGAAAACATCCTTCGCACTGGTGAAGATATACGAAAACGCGATGAGATCTTTCCGACGAGTAGGCGGTTTCGCCCGCAAGATATCGGAGCACTCACCGGAGTGGGCATCACTAAGGTCCCGGTATTTAAGCACCCGAAGGTTGCTCTCATTTCTACGGGCGACGAGATCGTAGCACCCGAAAAGAACCCACGACCTGGTCAAATTCGAAATGTAAATCAGTACTCTCTGAAAGCGATGATCACCGAGTGTGGGGGAGTGACAAAAGACCTCGGGGTAATCAAAGATAATCCAGCGGCTTTTCGAAGGGCTATGACTCGGGCTTTACGGGTTTCCGATGTTGCCGTCGTCTCCGGCGGAAGCTCAGTGGGTATCAAAGATATGGCCTTGGAAGTTATATCCTCTTTCCCTCGTTCCAAAGTGTATTTCCACGGAATTTCAATAGCACCAGGTAAACCGACGATATTTGCCCAGTCCCTTGGCAAGCCGGTGCTCGGGCTACCGGGACACCCAGTGTCCGCATTGGTCGTCTTTGCGTTATTTGGAGGGCCTTTGATTCGTATGATGGGTGGAGAATCCTCTGCGTCAGCATTTCTCCCGGCGCGAACAACTACCGCCTACTTGACCACAAATATTCCTTCCTCGCCGGGGCGGGAGGATTACGTGCGAGTTGTGTTAGAAGAAAAGAACGGTGTACGGTCTGCCCGGCCATTACCAGGCAAATCTGGTGCTATTTTCAGCCTGGTTCAGGCAGACGGGATGGTGTGCATCCCTCAGAATCAAGAGGGTCGTGAAGCCGGCGAAACTGTAGAAATCATATTATTCTGACGCGTCGATATGAAAAAGGACCGTACATCACTAAACAATCATTCAGTATCGAAGCGTAACCGATACTTGAAAAAGACACCCTTGGCGGAGGCTGTCACCAAGTTTCTCGGCGCTATAGCCCCGAAGAGGAGGAACCGGAACACTCCCGTGGAAAAGGCGCTGGGCCTAACCACAGCCCGTCCCATTTTCGCCATCCTTTCAGCGCCACATTATCACGGGGCAGCTATGGACGGCATTGCGGTGCGTGCGCGAGATACTTTTGGTGCCAGTGAATTTTCTCCCTTAACCTTGAAACGCCAGGTAAAGAAGCGAAGTCCGAAAGGATCAAAGTCTAAAGGACCCCCTCCTTTTCAATATGTCGACACTGGTAATCCTCTACCCAGCTGGGCCAACGCTGTTGTAATGATCGAGCAAGTATTTAGGAAAGGGACAAACGAGGTAGAGATCAGAACCTCTTCAACGCCTTGGCAGCACGTACGATTGGTAGGCGAAGACATCGTGGCTACAGAGCCACTACTTCCTCGAGGACACAAGCTTCGGCCATACGACCTTGGTGCTCTCTTAGCTTCGGGCCATACGCACATTCCTGTAATCGCGCCACCGAAGGTTGGCATCATACCCACCGGGTCAGAGCTTATTGAACCAGGGACAAAGGCGGCTCCAGGCAATGTCATCGAATTTAACTCACGTGTGGCTGGAGCATTTGTTGAAGAATGGGGAGGGAAACCAAAGCGATTGTCCTCGGTACCGGATGATCCAGACCTGATCAAAGATGCACTGAAGCAGGCCACCAGAACCAATGATGCGGTCGTTATCATTGCCGGATCCTCCGCAGGAGAACACGACTTCACTGTCGCAGTATTGGAATCACTGGGTGATATCTTGGTGCACGGGATAGACGTCATGCCCGGAAAACCAGCAATTCTTGCTATCATTGACGGAATACCGGTTATAGGTCTTCCTGGTTATCCGGTTTCGGCCGTAGTCATTTGCCAACAGATCTTACGGAAACTCATCGCACAACATCTTGGCAGAGAAGCAGAGGAGCCCCAAAAAGTCTTAGCTACTCTGCCCCGAAAGATCCCGTCCAGACTCGGGCTTGAAGAGTTCGTCCGAGTTGGCCTTGGCCGCGTGGGTAAGAAGGTAATTGCAAACCCGCTCGGACGAGGAGCAGGTGTAATCACTACTATGGTGAGGGCCGATGGGGTCTTGCGAATACCTTCGGTAGACGAAGGTTTCGACGCAGGGAAACGGGTACAGATTGAATTGTTACGGCCAAAGGAAGAAATAGATAACACGATCCTCTTTACGGGGAGTAATGACCTGACAATTGGGTTACTGGATGATCAATTACGTGCGCAATATCCCGGTACAAAAATTTCCGCAAGCAATATAGGTTCCCTTGGCGGGCTACTTGCCCTCAAACGTAGGGAAGCACACGTAGTCGGTTGCCATTTGCTAGACCCACAAACAGGTGCTTACAATCTATCCTACATAAAAAAACAGCATCTCCGGCGCTCCTCAGTTGTAGTCTCGCTAGTAGTACGCGCCCAAGGATTAATAGTAAAGAAGGGCAACCCAAGCGGGATCGAGAGCCTTGCGGATTTGACTCGGGAAAACGTGTCTTTTATCAATCGCCAGCCCGGCTCCGGCACACGCGTGTTGTTAGATTACGAACTCGCAAAGCTTAAGATAAAGCCCCGCCGCGTGAGAGGGTACGAGCGGGAGGGAACTACGCACATGGAGGTTGCCGCCGCAGTAGCAAGCGGGCTAGTAGAAACAGGGCTGGGGGTTAAATCCGCGGCCCGGGCACTCAATCTCGACTTCGTTGCCGTAGGGCACGAAGAGTACGATCTTATCTTCGATAAATCCTTTTTCCATAGCGAGAAGGGTCACAGGTTGGTGACTGTAATTAGATCGCTTCCTTTTAAACAGGCGGTGGAGCAGATGGAGGGATACAACACAGATAACACGGGGTCAATAAAGTCTCCCATGACAACGCAACGGAAAAGTTAAGGGAGGCACAAAAGTACTATCCATCCACAAAGACAGGGCTGGAACCACTCCAGGACAAGGTGTTGACTCTAACTCGAGATGGGCGGAAATAGCTGATATGCGCCACGTCTATAACCCATGCGCTGACCGGCTGCACCGGGCCTGTTGGTTCGTTACACTCACTTTGACTATTGGTTTCTTGCTACCTTTCCTCACTGCTAAGGGAATGTTTTTGGATGGTGTCACTTACGCGACTATCAGCCGAAACCTTGCCGAAGGGTGGGGAACCTGGTGGAAACCCTATTACACAGCGACGCTACACCCAGAATTTTACGAACACCCGCCACTGGGTTTCATCATTCAATCATCGTTTTTTTGGTCTTTGGGAGATCACTATCTAACCGAGAAGATATACAGCTTTTCCACAATGTCTGCGTCGTTGGGACTACTGGTACTGCTTTGGCGCCAAATTCTCGTCGGACGGAACGATTTCCTTAAGTTTTCATGGGTTCCGGTCCTATTTTGGATCACTTTTCCGCGCTGGCAGTGGACATATAAAAATAATTTACTGGAAAATACTGTGACAGTTTTCTGTTTACTGGGGTCTCTCTATGCTCTTAGGGCGCTTACCACCAGCGAATCACGGGCCAGACTATGGAACTCCTTTCTCGTGGGAATCGCAATAACAGCTGCATTTTTGACGAAAGGGCCGGTTGGACTTTTTCCTATCACCCTGCCGCTTCTCTACTCTGCCGTTACCGATGGAGAAAACAGGCTACGCTCCGGTCTAACTGTTTCTCTGTTGTCAGCATTTTGGGTCTGTACCCTATTGGGATTCTTTCTACTCTATGAGCCGGCCCGAACCAACATTACCCATTATCTCGGTAGCCAAGTGCTCACATCGCTGACGGGAGAACGGACTGCGGGCACCACCGACGCGAGCCGATTGGCATTCCTCGGCTCCGTCTCTAGAGAATTATTTCTTCATATAATCATCGTTTTACCGGTACTCCTCTACGGCTCCAGGAGGCACCAAGTGCATTGGCCCCGGGAGACATTTGAAAGGGCCGGAGCGTGCCTCATTATCGCGCTTTCCGCCACTCTTCCAATTCTAATCAGTTTTAAACAGCGTTCCTTTTACATCGTCCCGGCGCTCCCTTATTTCGCGCTATTTTTAGGCCTTCTCATTACTCCAACACTCAGCCTTGTTTTCAAGAAATGGGCCATCCCGCTCGAAAGCTTTATCGGGAAAAGGTTTTATGCGGTTGGCGCAGCGATACTGTTTGTTATTGTGGTTATCTCCTACGGGTTCCTAGATAGGCCCTACAGAGACCACCATGTTTTCCGGGATATAGAAGCAATCGAAACTGCCGTACCTCGAGGAGAAATTATAGGCGTCGATGCACAGAGAAAAGACGACTGGAGGCTCCACGCCCACTTGTACCGATTTTTACGAATAAGTCTCGATGGAACAGAGATGGCGACGCACCACCCCTTTTACCTTCATTCTCAAAAGGCCTTAAAGTTCCCGCAGGGATTCCGAGCTACAAGCATTGAACTGCACGATACAACACTTTTAAAAAAACGCTAAGTTTTTTCGGCGACCTCGAACTCACTCAAATTATTCAACTTTTCTGCCACGACCCCCACGTATAAGTAGAATTGACCCCATAGTTCCAGATCGCGCCAATCGCCACACCGGCAAGGGCAGCCGAAACCCACCCTACGCCGGCTTCAAAAAAGATTGATGCGATACCGACATTTGCTATAGCCCCGACACTGCATGTTAGCGCAAACGACAACCAACCGGTCAACCAACGGAATCCTCGCAGGCGCACGTCCCTGTATGTAAGTAAGTTGTTCCAATAAAAATTTATAGTCATGGCGACAAGGGTGGCAAAGCCCTGGCTCTTCATGAATGTAAGCTCGCATCCGCGAAATAGAATGGTCAAAGTGACAAAGTGTATTATCACTCCAAAGCCGCCAATTATACAAAAAGATAGGAACCGCGGGGACAGGTGCCCACGGAAACATTTCGTTAACAGCGCTATCCCAAACTCCCAGCCGACTCTCCAATCAAGCTTGCTATTCCCAAACTCACGCTCCCGAAACACGTATGGTAATTCTTTTAGACGAAGCGGATCGGGAGACGATGCTAGAATATCGAACAAGAGCTTGAACCCATCGTCACCAAGACGACGTACTACCGCCATGAACGTGCTCCGGCGCAACATAAAAAACCCGCTCATTGGATCGTGCAATGGACGTCCTAGTATCCAAAGACTCACTTTCGTTGCGGCCTTGCTCAACTGCGTCCTGGACCGGCTCCATCGGCCGATACTGCCCCCTGGTGCATAACGACTCCCCAGGACTAGATCAGCCTCGTCGTCCTTGAGTGCCTGGATCATAGCCTGGAGCAAGGTTTCATCGTGTTGTAAATCGCCATCCATTACCCCTAGGAAAGTCGCCGAACTCGTTAGCATTCCTTCTATACAGGCCGAGGCTAAGCCTCTCCTGTTAAGGCGCTGGATACACCGAATACGAACGTCATGTTCGCCCAATTCGCGTACCAATTCAGCAGTGCCATCCGGCGAGTCATCATCAACGAATAGAATTTCCCAAGACACATCGGGGAGTGCAACGGTAATGCGGTCGACCAACCTAACAACGTTTTGCTTTTCGTTGAAGGTCGGGACAACAATAGATAACTCCGGAGAAGTGAGAGTCATAGCCTAATAGGTTCTACACGAATCTAACACGGCGGGAACTTCTGCCAACAGCACTCAAGTACCTTGGTGAGGCCCTAATTCGTAAGCCCACCAGAGCCGCGTCCGTTCAATCCAGTTGTTAAAATTATATTTGCGTACCCACTCGGGAAGCGTGCGATATATTAACCTGCTTTTAAACTCGAGCCCAGCAGCTTCCTGGGGTCTCGTCGTAACAAATAACGTCTTCCGCGTATCCGACAGCTCTATCTCGTCCACGCGTTGAACACCCTTTATCGTAAGAGTTTTACTCTTATAATAATTTATATTCAGGACACGACGATATGGGTCCTTCTTTATGTAATACAGCGTAGTCGCGTTCGGGTATTCTCGGTACAACGTTTCATAAAGCGCAATGTGAGGGTCTGCGGGACGAAACAGAACAATCCCAAGAACAAATAAGTTAATGGTACACACAATAGAAACCCCTCGCCTGAGGTAAGCATTAGGGCCCATATGTTCTCTCAAAAATGCTTGCACTATCCTACCTGATTCCGCAAGAAGCAAAGGGACGAATCCCAAAAGTGGGAACAAGTAGCGCGTTTCTTTGTGCCCTACAACGATATGAAACACCAAAAAGGGGATCAGCACCCATGTCGCTGGATGTTTGATTCTATTCAGGACAAACAATAAGCAACTTAAAAGCACTACAAAGCCTATAGGTGGTACTGCCCGGAAAAAAGTGGCCTTGAAGTAAAACCACCAGGGTGCGGTCCCAAAATCGGACAATTTGTCCAACCATAGATCTTGCACAAAGTCATTCCAAACAGAGATCGTCCATTCTCCATAGAACCACCCATCAATGAACAACCCAGAACACGCGGACACGCCGGCACCTACAAACAACAGAACGATACCGCGTGCGTCTTCCCTTCTAAACATTACAAGCCAAAGGCAGAGCCCCACCAAAGAAAACATTATTTGATAGCGAAACAGGAAGGACAGTCCTAACAACAATCCGACAGAAAAATAACGCCACGGGGATCGGGATCTCCCAATAAACAAAAGACTGTAGGCAATCAGGAATAGGGACCCAGACCAATTTTCGGCGGAAAAACGCACATTGTTATAAACCGACGTCCACAAAAAAAATGAAGAAAGCAGAAACCACTTCTGCTTGGTTTTGTCACCGGTATAGGCGAGGTACGAGAGATAGAAAAGGTAAATACTAATGAATGATAGAATGGCCGAAAGTACGCGAAGTACCATGGCTACACGAAAAGGATCATCATTTCCTAGCAAGCTAATCGACTTATGAATGACTACAGCCAATGAGGGTTGAATCGTGGACCTTGTCCGGAAATGATACTCCCAGGGCAGGCTCTCCAAAGGCGTCAACCCAAGTTTGTAGCCGGCAAACTCTAAAATTTGGAAATGTTCGTCAAAATGATGGTATCCCTCTGAAAACAGAGCGGCTACCAATAGGACGAAAGCGCCCAAAACGCACGCCGACCGTTCAAACGTTAGCTGCATACTTTTATTCCGTAGCTTCACAACTCTTATTCTGGGTCACTTGGCCCAACTGTCTAATCCTAAATATTGTCCGATGATAGATGCCGCCAAGACGTTAACCAGGCGAAGGTCGTATTTTTTTCTGCTCGGATCGCTTACTCAGCCTTATTCTGGATTCATGATTTCTCTGGCAATGCATGCCGCTCCTTTTTGCACTACATCATGGTCCAAAATAACGTTTACCGGGATTTCTCGTAAAACCTCCGCGAAGCGGCCCTTGTCTGTAAAGGAATCCATGAAAGCTCCCGATGTCATCTTTGGCAAGATCCTTCGAGCGATGCCACCGCCAATATAAACCCCACCTATACTCATCGTAGTTAACGCTAGATTTCCAGCCTGTGCTCCATAGAGGCTGACAAACATATCAATGGCCGCGGTGGAAAGTGAACAACGTCCCGAAGCTCCCTCCACGCCTATCACTGCAGCAGCGTCTTCTACCACCAATTCTCGGACCACTTTTCGGGAAGGCCGGAGGTTTGTCTCTAACTTAAGAAAATTGAAGATGCTGACGAGTCCTGGACCAGACAGCACTCGCTCGTAAGAAATCCTTCCCGCGTGCAAGTGTTTCAAGAACTCAAGAAGGCGGGTCTCCTTTGCGGTGCGGGGTGCAAAGTCGCTGTGGCCACCTTCGCTGGCGACGGGTCTGTGACGCTGTCCGTCCCAAACGAGAAAGGCTTGCCCTAGACCCGATCCTGCAGCTATTAGTGATACGTTTCCCTGCCGGCCCTTTCCCAAATTGACCCTCATCAGACCACTTGGCCTAAGGGCCGGAAGCCCATATCCCGCCGCTTCTATATCATTGAGAATTCGTACAGGACTACCGCTTAATGCCCGGCTTAAACTCTTAGCACTGACATTCCAATTCAGATTCGTCAACTGCGCTTTCCCGTCAAGCACTGGGCCAGAGACACCAAAAGCCCCGGCTGCTACAGGCTGATTTCCCACCTCAACTAAGAAAACACGGATAGCTTCTTCGAGGGACGAAATTTCTGCGCTTGCCACACGCTTTCCAACAACCAGACCTAAGGCCGTCCCCTGTGACACGTCATACAAGCCCAGAGTTGTCTTTGTGGCGCCAATGTCACCTGCTATGACTAGCCTGGTCATACCTGTGCCCCCCCCCGGGTCCCAATACTGCGGCGTGCGGTGCATAGTCCCCAGGTTATCTCAGCACAAAATACGTAGCCAGCTCCTATTTCCTCTGTCTAATCTGAACCCCTTTGTCATCGTCAATTAATACGAGATCCGTTGCCCCAATAAAGAGGCCGGTACCTACGATTCCTGGTATGGCCAAGATCGAGCGTTCCAGTTCCCGCGGATTCTCAATTGTCTCAATCTCACAATCTATAAGCGCATTACCATTATCGGAATAAAGGAGGCCGTTTTTATCTCTTCGGGGCACGGGCACGGAGCCGAGGGTTTCCAAATGTCGGCAGCAAGGCACGACACCGAAGGGCACTACTTCGACAGGTAATTTGCCCCGTTCACCCAACTTTTTTACGAGTTTTTCTCTCCCCACTATCACGACAAATTTCCGCGCGGCTGCCGCAACAATACGTTCGCGAATGAGAGCTCCGCCGTAGCCCTTAATTAGGTTAAGGTCGGAATCAACTTCATCTGCCCCATCTACTGCTATGTCTATCTTGTCTGCACTCTCAAAGGTTGTTAGGGGGATCCTCAATTCTCTCGCTAGTTGCATCGTATCTTCCGAGGTGGGGATTCCACATACCGAAAAGCCCGAGCGAACCCGCTCACCGAGAGCACGAACAAACGCCGTAGCGGCTCTACCAGTGCCCATCCCGACAACATCTCCTTCTTTTACCAATCCTACTGCATGCTGCACTGCATCCATATTCCAATAACTCCCAGTCATCTCGGAACTTTTACGGGACTGGCGGATATACAACAAATCGAGTGCGCAAAGACGCACTGGCCCTAATTTCCTATGGCCAGCCTGATCCCGAACTACACCCTGCAAATCCGCGCTCGCGATTCAAGCAGACCGCAATACGGAATTAGATTCCTTTTCTAGTGCCAGGGCTAGGTTGTCATGCAATGCCGAAAGCCCCGCGATTACGTCCGGTCCCACGTGTACCCTCAATACTCGACGCCCTTTCTCGGCCACCACGCTGACATCCACTTTCGCTTGAAATCTTTTCAGAAGTCCCAATGTGTATTTTCTCCCCGGTATCTGAAAGTCCTTTGGGTCATCCGCCGTTATGTACAGAAATACACCTGAATTCGGACCACCCTTGTGTAGTTGACCGGTTGAGTGGAGAAAACGCGGGCCAAAGCCGAGGGTAGTCGCAACCTTGGTGCCGTCTCGGACAAGATGTCTAATCTTTTGTAGCAATACCATATTGGCAAAGTTCATTTCGACGAAGGCATTAACGGCAAAGTAATCGCCGGGATTTATCATTTTTAAGTACGCGGCCAAACACTCCGTTACGTTTTGTCTTCTCTCCCCCGTCTTCCCGACAAGCTTCTCCGGCATTCGCGGGAAAATTTCCAGATTGCTGTTAGAGCAGACCGGTACCTCGTCCGACGGCCCACCTTTCAATTCAAAGTCTTCGATCAAGGCCCTAGTCCTAATCTTGGCCGCATCGACCTCCGGCTGGTCGAAAGGGTTGACACCGAGGATTGATGCCGCCACGACTGTCGCTATTTCCCATCGGAAAAACTCTTGCGCCAGATCCCGCTTGTCAGAGAGACTGATACGCACGACAGGATGGTTGGACTTCTCGATGGCGTCCATATCCTTATCTTGTTCGTCGTTGGGGCTTTCCGCCTCCCGAATGTACACGAAAACACGATCATTGCGGTAATGGCTGGGTGAGCTGAGCTCTTCTCCATGAACAGGGATAAGCCCACGGCCTTCTTTCCCAGTGGATTCGGCAATTAGTTGCTCTATCCACGCACCAATAGGAGCGAGTCCGTCCTGCGCAATAAGGGTTAGTTTGTTCCGGCCCTCCAAAGCGAGGGTGCCTAGTATGATTCCAAGCATTACACCTGGATTCGCGCGCGGTGGCACACTGTTCGAGCACGATTCAACCATCAAAGAAGCCCGGTCCAGGAATTCGATAGGATGCAACCCCATTAGTGCGGCCGGCACCATTCCGAAGTGAGAAAGGGCTGAATAGCGTCCCCCGATTTTGGGAACTGCTACCAAAATAGCCCTAAACTTCGCGCTTTTTGCAAAAATTTCAAGATCCGATCCAGGATCGGTTATAGCCAAGAAACGCGATCCAGCCTCCGCGTCCCCAACGGTTTGCCTGACTCGGTCAAAGAAATACCGTGTGAGAGAGTCGCACTCCACCGTTTGCCCCGTTTTCGAAGAGACCACGAAGAACGTCTTGTGCACGTCTATGCGATTCGCAACTTCCTCAACCTGCGAAGGAACCGTCGAGTCAACAATTAACAACTCAGGCCAACCCCTCAATATGCCAAACACACGCGCAAACACCTCGGCACACAGGCTCGCACCGCCCATGCCAATAAGTAAGATGTGCTGAAATTTCTCCTTCCTTACATCTGCGGTTATCTTAGCAAGTTCCTTTAGTTGCCCGCGCTCGTGATCTATGATGTCGAGCCAACCCAGCCATTCTCCCTCGTCACTTCCCGACCAAAGAGACGCATCTTTTTTCCACAAACGCCGAACCTTTCCATCTGTTCTCCAGTTTTGAAGGGTTTTTTCTAACCCCCTACCGGCCCCGCCGGAGACGTAGCGCTGTTCAGAAAGTCTTTTTCCCAAAATTTTTCGACGTTTTAACTCTATGGACTCCAACAGGTTATCAAACGGTTCTGTAAATTTTCTAACTCCCTCAACCAGCAATTCATCGGTCGCCGATTCCATGGACAATCCGACCTCCGAAAGATCCGACATAGTAGTCAAGGCACGCGAGAGGTTAACGTCCCAATCCTCAGTCAAACGGCACTCCGCCGTGCCCGTTTCTCGGAAAGCTTTGAACGTATCCGCGGGGATAGTGTTGACGGTCTCAGGGCCTATTAATTCATCCACATACATTGTCTTGGGGTAATCCGGATTCTTCGTACTCGTGCTCGCCCAAAGAAGACGCTGAGGTCGGGCTCCTTGCCGCTCCAACGCTTTCCACCGTTCGCCTTCAATCAAATTGAGATAGGAAGCGTAAGCGATTTTAGCGTTGGCAATCGCAACTCTGCCCATAAGGGATTGGATCTTCGCCCGGTCACCCTTGCCCTCAGTTCTCGAAGCTAGAGCCACCAGGCGGTCATCGATTAATGTGTCTATACGACTCACGAAAAAGCTGGCCACACTAGACACGC
>CAZSWX010000021.1:0-13639 GCA_964610865.1 uncultured Enterobacteriaceae bacterium | reverse complement strand
CGCGACTTTGCGCAGCTCACGGAAGAGGACATGCTCAAACCAGAATCTATTGCTGAGACATACTGGCATCTAGCCCATCAGGACCCCAGTGCATGGACGACCGAACTTGAAGTCCGGCCCTTCAAAGAGAAGTTTTGAGGCACCGAGCAATCCACCCGTTGGCGCTTTCGACGGTGCATGCAGTTTAGGCCGCCAGGTAGAGCGTGGAGCAGGGCTCCCCATCCTACTTGGACGAGTTAGAAAAGCCGTATGGTAACATGAGCGGGGTACCGGTGTCCGGACCAACTCGCGGAGTGAGAAAGGGGGCCGAGATGCACGACGACACGCATATGCACTTTTTCGCCCGCTCTATTTACCTGAGCCCCCGGAAACAGGTACGCACCTCTTTCAGGTAAGACTCCGGTTGTTCGAATGCGGCAAAGTGGCCTCCCTTATTCAGTTCATTAAAATACACCACTTTCGGAAATCGTTCCTCTGCAAAGCGTTTGGAGGTGCGGAAAATCTCCTTTGGGAAGATCGAGCAGCCGACCGGCACGTTGACTGGGTCTCGACGTGCGAACGCCTCATTGAAGCTCTCCCAGTACAGTCGCGCAGAAGATGCGGCGGCGGCAGGTAGCCAATATAGCATCACGTTATCAAGCAGCTCATCGCGGGTGAGTACATTCTCCGGATGACCATCGCAGTCCATCCAGGACCAGAACTTCTCGATGATCCAGGCCGCTTGGCCTATTGGTGAATCCGTGAGACCATAGCCGACCGTTTGTGGGCGCGTGCTCTGTTCCTTAGAATAGCCAGAGTCCCAGTCGTTATAATACTTCATCCCTTCGAGCGCGGACTTTTCCTGTTCCGTCAAATCGCTCGCCTTTGGATCGGGAGGCGCCAACACCATGTTCATATGGATACCTAGACAATTCGCCGGATCCTGCGCACCGATGTACATTGTTACCGCGGCGCCCCAATCACCGCCCTGTGCGGCATAGCGTTCGTAGCCCAACAGCTGCATTAGGCTGGACCAGGCGCGCGCGATGCGTTGAACATTCCACCCGGTTCGGGGCGGCTTGTCCGAGAAGCCGAATCCCGGCAACGATGGAGCAACCACGTGGAACGCGTCGGCCGCATCGCCCCCAAAAGCAGTCGGATTTGTCAGCGGTTCAATGACTTTATGAAATTCAACAATCGACCCCGGCCAACCATGCGTAATCACCAGCGGCATGGCGTCGGGATGCGGTGACCGGGCATGAATAAAATGTATGCCCAGGCCATCGATTGTGGTGCGAAACTGTGAAAATCTATTAAGCTGCTTCTCGCGTGCACGCCAATCATACTTCTCCAGCCAATACTCGCAAAGCTCCTGCGTGTAACTGAGTGGGATACCCTGGGTCCAATCGTCCACGCACTCGCGCTCGGGCCACCGTGCATTTCGCAGCCGCTGCCTCAGGTCATCGAGTTGCTCATCGGTAGCTGCAATGCGAAAAGGTTCGATAACGTTATTCATAAATTGCCATCCTTCCGGTCGCCCGATTATAGCCAAACGTGCTAGCCCGTGTACGAGGTAATAAGGCACTGAAATTCGCTTAAGATCAAGGGGCACGATTGGGGACGGCCGCGGCGACACTTTCGGAACGGTCATCTCTTGTCTTACGCCGCTCCTAACCCGGCCACTGCGGTCCACACAATAGAAATCGGAAACACCGACGTCGCGTCGTTTACCTCTTTTGTCGGAGACTCGCGGCAGAAGGTATCCGGGGTTGAATACTCGGGGACCGCCCGCTACAAACACGTTCCAACGATCAGCCTCACAAACAAACACAAAGGAGACACGACATGGATATTGGTATTGCGATGTTTGCAACAGACTATGCGATGCGGCCTGACGATCTGGCAGCCGAGTGTGAATCGCGGAATTTTGAATCTATTTGGTTCCCGGAACACACCCATATCCCGGCCAGCCGCCTGTCACCGTGGCCCGGAGGAAGCGAGCTCCCAAAAGAGTATTGGCATACCCATGACCTCTTTATCGCACTCATGGCAGCCGCTGGCGCGACCAAAAAGATAAAGATCGGGAGTGGCATCTGCCTGGTAATCGAACGGGATCCGATTGTCATGGCAAAAGAAGTCGCGACACTCGACCAGCTGTCGAACGGGCGCCTCATTTTTGGCATCGGTGGCGGTTGGAACGCCGAAGAAATGGAGAACCATGGCACGCCATTCAAAAGGCGCTGGAAAGTGTTACGGGAACGTATAGAGGCGATGAAAGAGATCTGGGCCAACGAAGAAGCTGAGTATCATGGAGAGTTTACGAACTTCGACAAGATCTGGTCTTACCCCAAGCCCGCGCAGAAGCCGCACCCGCCAATTCTGTTGGGCACATTTAATGGGGGTCTGAAACGAGTCGTAAACTATTGCGATGGCTGGATTCCCACCGGCTTCAACCCGGGGATGCTACCAGATTCAATCAAAGAATTGCAGGAACTAGCGGCACAGGCCGGCCGACCGCCAGTGCCCGTCTCTATCTTTGGCTCATCGCCGAAAGAAGAAGATCTAGCGAAACATCAAGAGCTTGATGTCGCTCGCGCGGTGTTAATGTTGCCCTCCGCCGACAAAGACACTCTTTTGCCGATGCTCGATGAATACGCACCACTAGTGTCGAAGTTCGCGGCGTAGTGAATCTAGTTCTCAACGAGACCGGCAGTTGCGTGACAACAATGCGGCCTCGTTTTGAGTCGTGATTGCGACGACGAGGAAACGTAGGCCCCGGACGATAGGTCGCGGACTCAGGGCAGTCGACAAATGCCAAATGAGCCGCGGCCGCTTCGGTTTCCGGCCAGGAGTGGGGAGGCCAAAATGAAACTCTGGACGGCGGCCACGCCGAACGGCTGGAAGGTCAGTATCATGCTGGAAGAATTGCGGGAGGCAGGCGTGGACCTACCTCGGGTCGACGTTCGCACTATCGACCTCAGCAAAGGCGAGCAGTTCACGGACGAGTTCAGTGCCGCAAATCCCAACCAGAAGATTCCCGTACTTATTGATGGCGCCCAGAACATCATGGAGAGCTGTGCGATCCTACAATACCTGGGCGAGAAGTACCCGAGCCCGTTGCTTCCCCTCGAATTCACGACCAAGTGGGACGTTGTCCAATGGGTATACTGGCAAGCGGCTAATGTCGGTCCGAACTTCGGCAACAAACTGAGTTACACACGCTACATGGATGACGTCCCCGTGGAAGCAAAGACCCACCCCCTCGAACGCTTCAAAAAAGAGAGCATGAGACTGATGTCGGTTCTCAGTACGCGCCTCACAGGGCGACCGTATGTGTGCGGCGAGAACCTGACAATTGCTGACATCGCGATTTACCCGTGGGTGCGCAGCTGGAAGTGGAGCAAAGTTCCTGTAATCGAATTTCCAAATTTGATGGAATGGATTGATAGGGTGCGGGCGCGACCGGGAGTTGCCCGCGGTCTCGGCTACGGCGTTGACCCGGCCGAGATCGATCAGTGGAGCGCAGAACGCAAGGCCCGATACGCAAAGGGCGGTGCCACCATTGCCGGAAATGAAAACCTCCGAACAAAAGTCTAATGCAGGGGGTCAACTGAGAAAAATTCCGAAAACTAAGGGGAACACCATTCACTTCACCTGCACCATTATATGAGTTTCGGCATATTCCTGAAAAACGCACAGGCAACCTTCGAAACGGACAAGCGGATAGACCTCTCTCCAGGAGCGAGGATCCTTTTAATTAAGGATTTAGCAAGATTTTTAACAAGTGGGGCCGGCATGCGGCGTTTTTTTTAAGACTCCTGACAATTCTGCCTTCAGCATATACAACCGCTAAGGCAGTCTCGCTCGCAAGCGCATCCGTGGATCACCGCGCCAATGCCCTTTCGCACTTCGTAAGACAACATACAGAAGAAATAGGGGAATCGCATGAATGACAACATCGAAGACTTGAGAGCGCGTTTAACGCGTTTAGAGGACCTCGAAAACATTCGGCATACCTGGCGCGACTATTGCATCCAGCTAGACTCAGCCGATTGGAAGGGCCTCGGTGACGTCTTCACCGAAGACGCAATCTTGGAAATGGATGGACTAGACCATCTTATCGAAGGAATGGATGGCGAGTATCGTGGCCGACGGGCGATCATTGACGACTTTTACGGGCAAGCTGGTTCCATACTTCCTTCTGGTGGCAAGCCACTATTTGTCACTGGTCATCTCAGTACGAACATGCAGATCGAACTCAACGGGGACGAGGCAACCACACTCGCATATTTTTTCGAGATCGTTGCCAATGATCGCGTACTAATCGGGACGTACCAGCATCGGCTCCGTCGGGACGAGGATCGTTGGCGTTTTCGCTTCTTGCGTATTGCGATTCGGTATCGGGCTAGGTTGGAGGCCACCGACGTGGGAGGTCAAACTCTGAATGGGATCCGCTCGCGTCCTGTCTAGCTTTTAACCACCGCAACGAAGGAGAGCCCGAAGCAAATAATAACGCGAAAGTATACTTCCATTCTCTCCAACGTCCTCTACAACTCTGAGCGGTCCTCAGCTACCGGCGACCGCTCGGCTTAACGCATTCACTTCTCGTACGAAAAACGCGTGAAATAACGGCGCCACAGTCCAGTACATGGAATCTTCATCGGCCAAATCCTGGCGCGGCGGGGTGACGCCATGATATTTTTCCGTTACTTTTCTTCCATTGCTCCCAGGAAAAACGGCTCACCGACCCAACGGCGCGCACAGTAGGGCCGTAAGGAGAATCGTTATGCGAGAGACCGATCCGCCAGGGCACACGAGTTCGGGCCTGTACAGCCTACCTTCGGATAGGCGTAAAACGACCTAAACTTAAACGTGAAACCATATTCAGCAGGAGGGGAAATGAATATTCGAAATCAGTTGATTTGCGCCTGGTCGTCGCTAGGATTTGCCGGAATCTGTTTGGTCGGATTTCTGTTGGCAAATTTCATTCCGCCGATTTCGCCGGACCTTAGCGCCGACGAGGTCGCCGCGATCTACAGCGGGAACGCCGTGCCCATGCGCCTTGGAATTTTGCTGATTATGAGCAGTGCTGGCTTCATTTGTTCGTTTGCTGCTGCATTGTCCATGCAGATGAAACGTATTGAAGGCGATTTCGGCCCCTTCACGATGTCACAACTTGGTGCAGGTTGTGTCACCACGCTAGTGTTCGTCTTCGCCGGGGTATTCTGGACAGGGGCAGCTTTCCGGCCCGATCACGACCCCGAATTAACGCGGATGCTGAACGATCTTGGTTGGATCACTCTGCTTATGACCTTTGCACCCTTCATAATTCAGAACATCGCCATCGGACTGTGTGTTTTGAGTGACGAGCGGACCGAGCCCGTGTTCCCTCGTTGGGTGGGTTACTACAATCTATGGGTGGCCGTCTTGTTTGTTCCCGGTGGGCTTTTAACCTTCTTCAAGACAGGGCCTTTCGCATGGGATGGCTTGTTTGTCTGGTGGATACCGTTTGCCGTATTTTTTACCTGGTATGTTGGGATGTGCTTTATTCTCCTCACGGCAATAAGACAGCAAGAGCAATCCGAAACGGTAGCAGCGGCCTAGAGAGACGAATCACCCATGTCTTTGACTTACGAGCAGCCGGACCCGGTCAAGCCGCATTTACCTGGCGAAACCGGCGTCTGGATGTTCATTATTGGTGACATCCTGATCTTTTCTTTGTTGTTTGCGGTCTTCATCTATGACCGAACGCACGAAGTGGCACTATTCATCGAACAGCAGCAACGGCTTAACCAAACCTTGGGCTTATTTAACACGTTACTCCTTTTGACGAGTTCTTTGTTTGTTGCACTCGCGGTTTCCGCAGCCCGGGCCCGACAGCTTTCGCGGGCACGTGGCTGTTTTTTGTGGGCGATTCTTGGGGGTCTCGGTTTCGTGGTCATCAAATATTTTGAATGGAGCGAAAAAATTGCCGCTGGATTCACGATAGAATCGAACAATTTCTTTATGTACTATTACCTTATGACCGGTATCCACCTCATGCACATGGTGATTGGAATCGGCGTATTGGTGTTCCTTTGGCGCTCCGTAAGTTATCGGGCGTTCGATGCCCAGAATATAGGCGCACTCGAAAGCGGAGCATGTTTTTGGCACCTCGTAGATATCTTGTGGATCGCGCTTTTCGCGCTGCTGTACCTGGTGCGCTGAACTATGACTGCTTCATCTCAATCCAAAATTACGGTTATCTGGGTGGGCCTGATAGTAGCGACAGGATTGTCCTGGCAGTTCGGCCATGGATTCGGCTTCGGGGAAAAATTTCAATATGGAACAGCGGCTATCTTGGTTATCACATTCGTTAAAATCCGTTTCGTGTTTCTTGATTTCATGGAGCTCAGGACAGCGCCGCGGCCACTGCGAATGGCGTTTGAAGTGTGGGCGATCTCGCTATGCGGAACACTCATTGGATTGTATTGGTTAGGCGTTTAACTGCCTTACTGGCAAGACACTTTTCGTGTGGCGATCAACCAGGGCCGATGGTCAGTGTGGATCCCGGCGCGTAAGCTTCGTGCCCGAATATGAACCCGTTCCGGTGCCACCTATCAGCCTCGACAGTCACAACGCTGTAGGCCCCATGGGCTGTCATTGATGCTATCAGCAAGACTTTATCCGGCCATTTTTTAAAGGAACACACCATGAAACTCGGTTTACTGCTCCCAAATCAAGGCGTGGTGTTTGGCGCTACCACCGTACCCGAACTACTCGAACTCGCTGAGCGCGCAGAAGCCTCCGGCGCATTCGAAAGCCTTTGGGTGGGCGATAACTTGCTGGCAAAACCTCGACTGGAATCGGTGACACTCCTTTCTGCCCTCGCCGCGCGCACCCGACGTTGCCGGCTCGGCACTGCATGTATGGCAAGCTTTCCATTGCGTCACCCTGTCGTCCTCGCGGCACAGTGGGGCGCGCTCGATTGCTTGGCAGACGGCCGCACGGTATTGACGGCCTGTATCGGAGGTGGGGGCGCCAAAGGCAATATCGCGGGATCATTCGATTCCGAATACGACGCAATGCAAATCGATCCGACCGAGCGCGTCGCCCGGATGGAGGAAGGTATCAAGGTCCTACGCGTGTTGTGGACCCAAGACCCGGCTAGCTTTGAGGGGCGTTTCTATCGCTTTAACGATATCGCGGTACGCCCACAACCAGTACAGAAACCCTGTCCTCCAATCTGGGTCGCAAATAACCCATGGGTATTTGGCACGCCGGATTCGACCCCGAATCGTAAACAGGTAGACCGGGTTGCTCGTCTTGCCGACGGTTGGATGACGGTGGGTGCCACCCCGGAGCAGTTTAGTACTGCCTGGCAGCAAATTCTTAGCGCCGCCGTTGAACATGGCAGAGAATCCGCGCGTTTGGAAAATGCTATGTATTTCAACGTGAACATAAACCACGATCCCGGAGAAGCGTACAACGAAAGCAAACGCTTCCTCGATGAGTACTACAGTTCCGACTGGCCAGAATGGAAAGTCAACGTATGGACCGCATACGGTACCCCGGCCGAGTGTGCCGAGCGAATGCGAGCGTTTGATACAGCTGGTGTGCAAACGATGATCATTCGGTTCCCCTCGTACGACCAGAAGGAGCAGCTCGCCCGCTTTCTTTCAGAGGTGATGCCGCTAGTTTAGTCGATTTCTACAGACTAATCCGGGTCGATTGTTAGCGGCCGCGCGACCTAGAGTCTCTCCAGAGGAGCATCGTCATGCCGGAAGCCGATACGCGGACGGTCGATCAGAAACTGATAGATGCAAATTTCTTCCGCGACCAAGAGACCGTGTACAAACTATTCACAAAGATGCGGCAAGAGGATCCCGTTCGCTACATTCCGTTGAACTACGTTTTTGGCTTAGCCTCAATACGCGTACAACTGAAGCGCAGCGGGTGAGTAAGTACCCTTGAGCAGAGTATTTTCATTTGACCTTCTGCTAGACGAGTTAGGTTACGCTAAGTTGCGACCAAGACCGTTTTAGCGAAATTGCCGCATGGTGGAAGGAAAGCAGCGGGCAATCCTATATCACGCCTTCTTCTTTCAGTTGTGTCATCTCTCCCGTGGACAGGCCCAACAGCGTGCCGTAAACAATCTCGTTATGCTGGCCGAGTGTTGGGCTGGGGGAGTCAATTGACGGCTGTTCGCCGTTGAAGCGCCACGGTGGACCAGGGATGGGAACCGTACCAGCGGTTGGATGCGTAATATCCTGCAATGTCCCACGAGCACGTAGATGAGGCTCTGAGAGTAACTCTTCCACTTCCTTGACCGCGCCACAGGTGATTCCAACTGCCGAACACCACTCCATGATCTTATTTTTAGGATGCTGTTTCGTCCAAGACCTCACGATGTCATCGAGTTCCGCCCAGTGCTTGGAACGCTCCCCTCGCGTGGCGAATTTTGGATCATCACTCAACTCTTCCCGATCCATGACGGAGCACAACTGCTGCCAGCGTTGGTCGTCTACCACGAGCAACAAAACATAGCCATCTTGCGCCGGATAACAGTTGTAGGGCGCAAAGATATGACCAGGCACACTATTGCCTGCCCGTTGATAGTCTCCGCCTTGTCCCAAGTAAGCGGCGATGAGGCTCGCCAGCGGACCGATTGCAGATTCATACAACGAGGTTTCCATAAACACTCCTTCGCCAGTGCGGTCGCGTTGCCGCAAGGCAAGGATGATCCCGGTCGCAAAATGGATCCCTCCCAGTATATCCATGATCGGAGTACCGGCTTTGGTAGGCGGCCCATCCGGCGCGCCCGTCGCCGCCATCAAACCAGACATAGCCTGAACAATAGGATCGAATGCTGGATAGGCGCTGTACGGACCTGTCCGTCCGTACCCAGTACTCGACGCGTAAACGAGTCGAGGGTTAATTTGCTTGAGGACATTCCAGTCTAATCCTAGTCTGTCCATGGCACCCGCGCTAAAGTTCTCAACTACGACATCGGCGTCTTTTACAAGTTGTTTGAAAAGCTCTTGGCCACGTGGAGACTTCAGGTTAAGAGTGACTCCTTTCTTATTTGTATTCAGCATCATAAACGGATAACTCTCGTTTTCGACTCCGGGGATTGGGAAGATCGTACGGGCGCGTTCTCCCGTATCCGGCGGTTCAATTTTTATGACCTCCGCACCAAAAAATCCCAACACTAATGACGCATACGGGCCATTATAGAAATGAGTAAGGTCGAGAACGCGAATATCATCTAGGGCTTTCATGTGGATATACTCCTCGGTGCGTCGTACGCCAGCTGCTATCAGTCGGATACCACAAAGGCAAGAAAGCCTCACAGTTCGCGCCTCGATCCGCCCCTGTCGCTGATTGCAGGTTGGTCTACGGGTATGTTCCCTACTCTCGCTGCTTTTCTAAATTTTTCCGAGGCGGTAAGTCTGTACGCACTTTGCACAACAGCAAAACGTTTGAATGCCGCCGCGCTAGTGGGCGGTCGCTTGCCCGGGATTTTCTCTGCAGTCAGTTATCGGTAGGCTCGTTTGATTTCGGCGCCATGACGCCGGGCCTTGTTTTCATCAAACGGGCAGCGATCACCTTTCTGGTAACCATTCCGGAGCCTGTTACGCCAGAGATTCTATCGTGGAGTATGCCGGAGTGCTTCCCTCGTCACCGTCGTGCCGCCCGATCCTCTATTTGGTCACCAGGCTGATGGCGGACCCATTCACTTGCACCGCAGGATTCTTTTCGGACAGCACCGCCACTACTTCCTGATCGACCACTGTACCTTTGAAGAAATCCGGGTTGCTGTCGGCCAAAAAATGCACAGGATTCGTCAGCACGAAATCACGGAAGTTTTCTGCATACATCAGACCTTCTTCAACAAGTTCGTAAGCTTCGGATAAGACTCCGGCCATGTTGGCAACGTCAAAATGCCCAATGTCCGAACCAAACAAGGCGTTCAACTGCGAACCGAAAGGAATATTCTTACGATTAAAAGCCACGGCATTCATTTTATCATCAGCCTCGCAGCCAAAATAGAAATTCTTAGAGAACAAATCTTGAAAGTCTTTTTTCTTATAGATCTTGCAGGCCGCGAAATCATCCAGATTCTGGATGCCACCCGTTTTGGGGCCGTACGGCTCCGTGGCAGTGTCCAGTGGAAATTCGCTCTTCTTTAACGCATCCAATATTTCTTCACTTCCGTACGATTCTGCCAGTTCCAGAAGCAAATCAACGTCGAGGTTTTCTGGCCTGACCTCCTCTAACGCTTGCAAATTGCGTTTTTCCCAATGCTCGACCAAGTCGATGTACAGCTGGCACGCCCACCCAACGCCGCCCTCTAGAAATCCAAACTTGAGGGTCGGAAACCGGCGGGTCACACCGCCCAAAAACAGCGCTTTACAAACGGCCTCATTTGCCGCCGCAAAATGACCTATATGGTTGTAGCAAAAATTAGAAGGCGAAACGCGAAGGCCGTAACCTTTCGTCCCGGAGTGGAAAGTCGGTGAGAACCCAAGTTCGACACACTTCGCCCAGACTGGGTCATAATCATGTTCACTGTCGATCCCGAGGACATCGTACCAAGCCGCGGCGCCGACGCCACCAGGACGTTCCTCTGCGACAGCCGGTACCTGGCGTCGAATCATGCTGCCCAACATGACGGTCTTTAGGCCAAGCTGGTGTTTCACATATTCGAGTTCTTCAATGGCTTCCTCAGGTGTATGCATCGGTATCATGGCTACTGGCGTGAGACGATCGGAGAAGCCCTGGAAATAATCCGCGCTAAATGTATTGAAGGCCCGGCAAGTCACCTGCCGCACCTTGTCCTCCGAGATCGTAGGAAGTGACAATCCTATGGTCGGGTACATGACCGAAAAATCAAAACCGAACTCGTCCATGCGTTCATATAGCAACCGGGGTATAAACGACGTGGCTCGGTCGCGCGTGTTTTTGGTCGGGAACCCCCAGAACCCCTGTTGGCCAATCCGGCGCCGCCGTCGCTCAGCGAGAGACATGGAAAGCTGCTGGTCGACCAATGCCGGCCGCAACGCAAACCCTTCAGCTGCTATCTCGCCGCCGATCTTTCGTAGCCGATCCTGGACCAAGGGCCCGAACTCAACCCAGTGTCCGTCCGAATCTATGATCGGATGATTTAGTTGCTCTCGCAGTCCCGCATTATCGATAGTCCTGTTACGACTCATGAGGCCCCTCCTCAGGCCGACTTTACTACGCTTTTTACGGATTCGTCTACGTCTCGGCATCAGTTCACACTGGTAAAACCACTACTGGCAGACGCCACGGTAGGCCGGTGCCGGATCGGTCGCTGTAAGCCGCCTACCCGAGATTATGCCCTAGCGCCGGCACGGGAGGCTTGGCCTCAGAAACAATAGATCGCGTGCACGTCCGAAACCACACGACGTCTTTTATCCAACGCGATCGCCTTTTACTTTGAGACAAACAGACGCATCATCGGTCAAGTGGTGTCTTACTAGTCCTCGACCTGAATGTTCCCTATAATTCACACGAGGAAGAAGCAGAAGCAGGCGAGACTTCGTCGGCGTCATCGAATGGCCACTCGCCTTGCGATTTGGCAGCCACCCCGTGAAAATGGCGACACTCAAACCAAGGTCTGCGCCTGATGAGGACAGCCTAATCGGCATAAATCTTTCCAATCAAAGCGGCCGCTCAGTTACCAACACTGGCATCGAGGCGGGACTAACGTACACAGTTTAGCCAGATTTTTCACATGGCACGACAAAAACTCCAAAGGGTAAAGAGGAAAGCGGATTATGGCCGTGATAGAAACCGACTATCTCATTGTGGGGGCGGGTGCCGCAGGGATGGCGTTCGCGGACGCCCTGATCGCGGATGCTGGCGTCGACATCGTGATGGTGGAACAGCGCCACTGCCCGGGCGGACACTGGAACGACGCTTACCCATTCGTGCGCATTCACCAGGCCTCGGCTAATTATGGCGTCAACTCGCGGATGCTAGGGACCGACACAATCGACCAAACCGGCCCGAACGCGGGGTTTTACGAACGGGCGACTGCGATGGAAATCTGTGACTACTTTCAGAGAGTCCTCGATGAGGTGTTGCTACCGTCAGGCCGGGTGCGCTTCTTTGGGATGTGTGACTACGTCGGCAACTGGACGAACGAACACGCGTTTAACTCACGCTTAACCGGAACCCACACGACAGTCCGAGTCCGCCGCAAAATCGTTGACACGACCTACCTACAAATGTCCGTACCGGCCACACACACCCCGACATTCGCAGTCGATCCGGCCATTCGGTTTTTCCCCGTCGGCGAACTAGTTTCATTGACCGCCCCGCCCACAGGCTACACGATCTTGGGCGCCGGCAAGACAGCGATGGACGCCTGTATATGGTTACTCGACCACGGGGTTGATCCTGCCAGCATTCGCTGGATCAGGCCCCGTGATGTCTGGGTGCACGACCGCGCCGCCACACAACCGCTCGAACTCGTCGCCTTGCCGGTCGAGGGATTTTCTCTCGGAATCGAGGCTCTGGCCCAAGCCGAAAGTGTGGAGGATCTATGGCGTCGGGTCGAAGCCTGCGGACAACTCCATCGGCTCGACCCACGGGTAACTCCAACTTCGTATAGGGGCGCCGTCCTCAGCACGGCCGAACGAAAAAAACTGAAGACGATTGACAGGGTGGTGCGTCTCGGACACGTGCGCCGACTAGGCGCTGATCGTGTAGTGCTCGATAACGGCGAGATCTCCACCGAGCCCGGCCATGCGTATGTAGACTGCACCGCCTATGGATTCCGCGTGGCTCCAGCCCGCCCTATCTTTGAGCCCGCTCGGATTACGATCCAATCACTGATGGCCAGCCTTACCACGTTCAATGCGGCGTTGATCGGCTATATTGAGGCGACCCGGTGCGACGACGAACGCGAACAAAATCGGCTGTGCCCGCCAACACCTACCTCGAACTTGCCGATCGATTGGCTCCACGTGGTTGGAGGCGCACTACGCGCGTCCACGCTGCACTCGGCCGAACCCGACATTGAGGCATGGATGAGCCGGTCCCGACTCAACCTCACACGTGCCATGGTAGACCACAGGGATGAGCCGCGCATACAAGCAGCGCTCTCCCGCTTGGAGAAGAACGCGGAACAGGCGTTGCAGAAGGCCGAGGTATTCCTCGGCAGACCGTCCTCGTGAATATGACTCAGTAACACATCGGGGCGAGCACAATAGTGTTGGCGAAGATTTCAACAATAAGCTTTCGCTGTTGTCTCAGAATCCTAGGACTGTACGCTTTCCACTCAATCGTCACCGTCGTCCTGGTTTACTTCAGGCCGTGCTCCGGATTAAAGGACAATAATATAATGGAAAAAACATGACGCACTATATCATGACGAATCTAGACAAGCCCCAAATTAGGCATGCGATAAGTACAGCTCAGCTAAGACTTGCTTTTCTGGAAGAAAAGCGAACTTTTCAGTGGTATGAGATTAGACCATTTATCGGCCAGACAGCTGTCGGAGACCTTTGGGTACTCGCCCCGAGCGAAGATATCAGAACCAAAGAGTTTGACGTGCAACGGAAAGTATACGATGAAATTGTCTGGCAAATCGGTCAGTTTCGTGATCCCGACGCGAAGAATACCCTAGTACAGGTGTTCTTCGCTGAAA
>CAZSWX010000020.1:0-13648 GCA_964610865.1 uncultured Enterobacteriaceae bacterium | reverse complement strand
CGGGAGCGTCAAGGTCGAGCAGTCCTCGTGAGGCGAGAACGTGTGCGCAAAATGCCGTTGCACCTTTGGTTGAGGAGAAAACGATACTGACGGTGTCCTCTCCCCAGGCCATCCCAGTGTCTGTATTTGCGACGCCGCCCCACAAATCAACAACGGTCCGTCCCCCGACAGTGACACTCACTGAGCCTCCGACTTCCCCTCTTTCGGAAAAATTGTGCTCGAACTCTTCCCTGACAGATTTAAATTGAGTCTCGCATGTTCCTTGTATTTGCATAAAGTACCTCCCTAAATAACCTGTTTGTGGGGGCACTACGTGAGCTTCAGGCCTTAGAGCAGTGCCTAGGTCAGCTATAACAGAGGTGTGACGGTGATGAGAACCGTTCGGACGGAAATATACTGTCTTTCGTAAAGAGAGGTGTGTAGGCCATGATTTGACTCAAGGCAAGATGCGCCCCGGGAAAACGGCTGAGGCAAAGAATTGCCCCAGCGGACGAGTCTTGGTAGTATCCGGCGAGTCGCCAGTAGTAAGACGAAGAATTGTGGTAGCCTATGGAACAGAAAGAAAAAGCAAAATCTGACGTAGCATACCGGGTCGCGTTTTCCTTTACGGATGAGCAGGAAGAATACCGTGCCACCGTTAGACGATTCCTGCAGGAGAAATGGTCTCCCGCGGAAGTCCGGCGGGTAATGGATACTGAGGACGGGTACGACCCGCGTATTTGGAGCCAGCTTAGCGAGCAGTTGTCGCTCCCAGGCATCCACGTCCCCGAGGTGTACGGAGGGGCCGGGTTCGGTATGGTCGAACTGTGTATCGCCACCGAAGAAATGGGTCGCGCATTGCTCTGCACGCCCTTCTTTTCCACGTCGGTTCTTGCAACAAACGCGATATTGAATGCGGGTTCCCCTGCACAGCAAGCGGATCTTTTACCGCACTTTGCGGCGGGCAGCCGAATAGGGACACTCGCGATAACTGAAGCAGATGGCCTCTGGGATCTCGCGTCAATTCAACTTTCGTCAAAGGCAGTAGGGGAATCGTTTCTGCTGGACGGGATCAAAAGTTATGTAGTGGACGGCCACGTTGCCGACGTTCTGGTAGTGGCGGCGCGAGCGGAAGGCACTCAAGGCCAAGCCGGGCTGAATCTATTTACCGTGAACAAGGGTACTCCGGGTATGACGGTAAAGGTCCTCGAATCTATGGATGCCACCCGCAAATTGTGCTCTGTCGATTTTCGTGGAGTGTCCGCGGAACGTCTCGGGACTGCAGATGATGGAGCTGGAGCAATAGCACGAACACTCGATCAAGCCGCCATTGCCCTTGCGAACGAAATGGTCGGTGGCGCACAGGCGTTAATGGATGCCGCGCTTGAGTATGCGAAGATGCGGGTCCAGTTCGGACGCACGATAGGGTCGTTTCAAGCGATAAAACACAAATTCGCTGATATGCTCCTGGAAGTCGAGCTGGCGAAGTCAGCGGCGTACTGTGCTGCGCAAGCGGCGGCGGTGGATGATCCTGAATGGCCGGCCCTCGCGTGCTTGGCGAAGGCAGGAGCCTCCGAGATGTATCCTCGTGTGGCGGCCGACTGCATTCAGATACACGGGGGCATCGGATTTACCTGGGACAACGATACACACCTTTGGTTCAAACGGGCGAAAAGTTCGGAAGTTTTTCTTGGGCAGCCGCAATACCATCGTGAACTTTTGATGCAAAGGTGGGAGGCGTGATCGATGAGTGAACCAAATGCGAGAGCGGTACAAAAAGAAGTCCGGGAATGGCTAGAAGCCAACTGGGATCCTGAGGCGTCCCTAGTGACATGGCGGGGAAAACTTGTCGAGTCCGGCTGGGGCATGCCCCAGTGGCCGCAGGAATGGCACGGGCGGGCATTTTCTCCGGGACTCGCTCTCGCCGTGGAAGAGGAATTTGCTCGAATCGGCGCCGTTGGAGTGGCTAAGTCGGGTATTCGTTTGTTAGCGGCGGCGACGCTTCTGGAACATGGTAATGACCGTCAGAAAGAACGGTTCCTAAGACGAATTCTGACAGGTGAAGATACATGGTGCCAACTGTTCAGTGAACCCGGGAGTGGATCCGATCTCGCTGGAGCAACGACCAGAGCCGAATTGCATGGTGACCACTGGCTAGTGAATGGCCAGAAGGTGTGGACGACCAGTGCCCACCACGCGGATTATGGACTTATTCTCGTTCGGACTGACTGGGATCTGCCCAAGCACCAGGGGCTGTCGTATTTTGTGGTGGATATCAAACAGGCTGGAGTCGAGGTGCAGCCGCTCAAACAAATGAATGGCCATGCCTCGTTTAATCAGGTGTTTTTTACGGACGCGCAAGTGCCTTCCGAAAATCTCGTTGGCGGCGTTGGAGACGGTTGGAAAGTGGCGATGACCACTTTGGCACATGAACGTCGTATCGCGGATGGCCTCCGATCTACCGAGAAGCGGGGAGGCCGCGCCGGACGTATATACGCCGAAGAGCAGACCGAACTTGTTACCACTAACCAGCCGTACCAATGGTATCCCCAACGGGCCGGTCGGGTCGACCTCATTGTTGAGAGGGCAAAGGAAACCGGAGCGAACAAGCATATTGGAACGCGGCAAGAAATCGCGAAGCTTTTAATACTAGCGAAATCTGCCGAGTGGACGGCCCGACGGGCGCGGGCCGCTCAAAGGCACGGGCGCCGGCAGGGACCCGAGGGTTCTCTGGGGAAACTAGCGGCGAGCAACGTGGCGCGTGCTGCCGCGCGCGTACACACGTTAATTACCGGAACTGAGGCAATGCTGAACGGGCCCCAGTCCCCACGCGACGGGACGATTGCTGAGATATTGGTTTCCGTTCCTGCCATTTCCATTGCTGGGGGCACCGACGAGATACAGCGGAACATTATAGCTGAGCGGGTGCTTGGCTTGCCTAAAGAGCCGCGTTTTGATCAGGGCCCGTTCCGGGAAGTTAGAAAAAACTGAAGATTCAAAATGGTTGTTACGATATGGTGCTAGCTCGTAAGAGCACGTTCACCCTACAAAAGTTCTCGTCGACTCTAGGGTAAGCCACATAGCGGGTGCATTCTCTAGGTCAGAGAACAGAGGCTGGGCAGCGGCCGCGACGGATCCGACGATGCACTCAATAGTGGACGCGACCGCCGTCGACGTTTAGGGTCTGTCCTGTCATAAAATCGCTGGCATCGGATGCAAGAAAGACGACCGTGCCGGCGACGTCGGCTGCTTCTTCATTTCTTTTGATGATTTGTCTTTTGACAGACTGTCTTCGATATTTCTCGTGGGTTTCCTCATCTAACAGGCTTTTGCTTGCATCCGTCATTGTATGGCCAGGCGTCACAGCGTTGACGTTAATTCCGGTGCCTGCGAGCTCGCGCGCGAGAGCTCGAGTCAGAGAGAATACCGCTCCTTTAGAGGCCACGTAATGAAGCACGAAAGGATCTCCGGCCCAGATGGTACTGGACGAAATATTAATGATCTTTCCTTTGCCCTGTGCCTTCATATGTGGCACGACTGCTTTGCAACATTGCCAAATACCCTTGACGTTGACTTCCATCATACGGTCCCACTCTGGTTCGGGAATCTGGTCGAATGCACCCACGGTTGCGCCCCCGTAGAGTGCTGCATTATTGACGAGAATGTCGATGTGCCCGAAACTCTCGATAACGGTGCTTGCCATCGTCTCGGTACTTTGCATGCTTGTTACGTCGGTTAATATAGCGACCGCGCGTCCTCCTGCGCCCGTCACGTCGGAAACGGTTCTTTCACAGGACAAAACATCCGTCGCGACGACGGTCGCACCTTCACGCCCGAATGCGTGGCAATATGCTTGTCCGATTCCACGTGCAGCACCGGTCACGATAACCACGCGTCCTGATAGTGTACCCATTAGGGCGGCTCCTTTCTCTGTACCTTGCGTAACAAAATGGTGATTGCCTACCAGAGGCGGAAAAAGGAAAAGAGGCGCGGCGTTTCGCCAGGCCCTTTTTCTGGAATATGTTACAAGTCGGAAATTTGTCTTACGCCCAAAATACTGCAGTCCCTTTGCGGAAGCAAGGTGTTATATGCCTCGTTGCTTTGCAAGTGAAATAACTACGGCGGCCTGCCTATCGACGTGCCTTTCTTATGCGTATGTGACGTGGTAATGGGGGGGTGTTGGGTATATTATGCCTCCGCGTTTAAAAGAAGTTTTGAAAAAAGAACGTGCAGTGCGAGGTGCGGATCTGCGCCGTTTGCGCAGGGCGCAGGGGTGGACACAATCGGATTGCGCATGCCAAATTGATACGACATATCAAACCTGGCAAAGATACGAAGCCGGTACCTCTTGGCCAAGCCGTGATCGTGAAATACTCATATGCGACATTCTTAGCGTGCCTCGGTTGCATTTTGTTGAGACAAAGACGGCCAATCGTGGATTGGCTCATAGGGCTCTTTCAGAGCGGACAATTGACGACAAATTGAAAGAAGTGCTTCAGGTGAACCTGGACGACTACGATCAGCCAAGCGAAATGGTAAAGGTCCAAACTCGCCTAATGCGGCGGTTGAACGTCGGCTTGTCGAAGGCCCGTAGAGACCTTGGGATACGTGATGAACGGTCGAGCGGGGCGGATGTTCCGCCAGCTAATGGAATGGTAAAAATCAGGAAAATGGGCAACATATAGAACACGGGTATAAGAGTAGAACAATGGAGGGCAGAGCACATGGCAAACTTTGAAGTCACACCGCTTGATGCATCTTTTGGTGCGAAAATCGAAGGAATAGATTTGAAGGGTATTGATACCAGGACATTCGAAGAACTGTACGATTGCTGGCTCAAATATGCGCTATTGATCTTTCCGGATCAGCATTTGTCGAATGACGATCAAGTGACATTTGCCAAGCGGTTCGGGAGCCTGGAATTTGACCTCGCTCCTATAAGTAATGTGAAAAAGGATGGAACCGTTCTAAAAGAGGACGATTCGGATAATATGATCCAGGTACTAAAGGGCAATATGGGCTGGCATTGCGACAGTACATACATGCCGATCCAGGCCAAGGGTGCCGTATTTACAGCTCATGTCGTACCGTCGTCGCGGGGCGAGACAGGATGGGCGGATCTCCGGGCCGGATACGAGAGTCTAGACGATGCAACGAAGGCGAAGGTTGCAAACCTTTCAGCGTTTCACTCGCTTCGTCACTCCCAAAAGAAGATCGGGTTTAAGACGGAGAAAGGTGGCGACTACAATGGATATGGCCTAGATGTTAAAGACCCACCGTTGAGGCCATTGGTGAAAACCCATCCCGAGACGGGAAGAAAATCGCTGGTTATTGGGCGCCACGCCTATGGGATTCCGGGTCTTGACCCTGCTGAATCTGAACAACTTTTGCTATCCTTAGTCGAACATACTTGCCAGGTGCCGCGCACGTACCATCATTCCTGGAGCGTGGGGGATGCAGTGCTTTGGGACAATCGGTGCCTTATGCATCAGGGTTGCCCATGGGACATGACCGAGCCGAGAGTTATGTACCATGCACGCATTGCTGGCGATCCGCAGTCGGAATTGGCGCACGGCATTGGAGAACCTCTTAGTCACGGATGAGCTACGGTAAAGACTTCCGTGCTGGATCTGGGGCCGCATTTGCGAGCCCACCTCTCCCTACGGGTGAGAATGTAAAAAAGCGACGGAGCAGGTTGTGGGTGTGGGGGGTGCTTACGTAAGTGATACGCCCTCTAGTTTTCCGCTCGCCCGCCAATCTTCTAAAATGTGAAAGAAGCGGATGGGCCCGGCGCCGTAGGTGCCCGCAAAGAATCCGTTGGAGCGGTCAAGTTTACCCTCATTATTGTAATAACCGGGGGTGCACTCGGCCAGGAATCTTTCGGCGATGTTCGATTTATCTTTCATCTCCTTCAGCCACAGATCTTCGGCTTCAATAGTTGCCTCGATTTGAGAGGTTCCTCTTTTGCGCGCCTCGTTAAGGATGTAGGTTACGTGCTTTGCTTGCTCGTTTAGCGCGTGGGGGACGTTGACGGATATCGCGGTCTGGGTAAACCCGAGGAAAAAGCAGTTAGGAAAACTGTTGACCTGTAGGCCGTGTAGTGTGCGCCACCCGTTGGCCCATTTCTCTGTGAGCGTCAGACCTTCTCTGCCTGTAATTTCGTAGCCGGCGCGGCGTGTGTAGCTGGTGCCTACTTCGAATCCGGTTGCGAAAATAATACAATCGACTTCATATTCCTTTCCGTCGACAACTACGGCATTTTCCGTTATGCGTTCCACGCCCTTGCCTTTTGTGTCTATCAGGTCGACATTCGGTCGGTTAAAAGTGGGTAGGTATTCGTCATGAAAGCAAGGACGTTTGCAAAATTGGCGGTACCACGGTTTAAGAGCTTCCGCAGTGTTTTGATCGGCAACGAGTTCTTCTGCGCGTGCCCTCACCTGGTTCATTTTTTGGAAATCGAGCAACTCCATTAGTTGACCCTTCTCTTGTGAGGTGAGTCGTCGTCCGAGTTCTCGTGACGCCGTCTTCGCCGCTATTCCAGTCAGATTCCGGAAAATTTCAGTCCAACCGTCCGCGACGAGATCTTCGTCCTGGTCGCCCCCGCTCACTAGAACGTTGAAATTGTCCATGCGCCGTTGCTGCCAGCCGGGTTCAAGTGACTCTGCCCAGACGGAATCGGTCTCGCTATTATTGCGAACGTCTATGGATGAAGGTGTACGTTGAAAAACGTACAAGTGTTTGGCCGATGCTCCGAGGTGCGGAATACATTGAACGGCCGTAGCGCCCGTGCCTATTATGGCCACGCGTTTGTCTTGCAGTCCTGCGAGGTTTCCCTCAGAGTCTCCGCCAGTGTAGGTATAATCCCAACGGCTCGTATGGAAAGTATGTCCCTGGAAATTGGTGATCCCGGGGATTCCTGGTAGTTTGGGTCGATTGAGGGGACCATTCGCCATAGCGACGTATTGGGCGCGGATATTGTCGCCACGGTCGGTACTTATTATCCAGCGGCTCGCGGTTTCGTCCCAGACCATCTTACTTACGCCTGTCTGCAAACAAGCGTTTCGGTAGAGATCATAATGCCGGGCAATTGCCTTACTGTGTTCAAAGATTTCAGGAGCGAATGAGTACTTATGTTTCGGGACATAATTAAGCTCTTCGAGCAGGGGTAAGTAACAATATGACTCGACATCACACATTGCGCCCGGGTAGCGATTCCAATACCAGGTGCCTCCAAAATCGCCCGCCTGCTCTATCATGCGGATGTCATCGAACCCGGCTTCTCTCAACCTACCGCCCATTAGTAAGCCGCCGAACCCTCCACCCACGATGGCGATCTGCACTTCATCGTTGAAAGGGCCGCGTTCACTTTTTCTGGTGTAGGGATCGTGGTTGTAGTCCGCAAATTCGTTGTCTACCTCTAGGTATTGTGAATTCCCGTCTTCACGGAGCCGTTTGTCTCGCTCAATACGGTATTTTGCTCGCAACTCTTCCGGGTCAAAGCCAAACTTTTCCTTCGGGTTACCTTCCAAAAAACTAATCGTCATGGATCTCTCCTCTGATCACTGCCTTCTCATGATTCTGCGATCGTTTCTCCGTGCAGTTTAAAACAGATCAACGGGCACGTCTATTACCGTGAGGTTGTGGGTGGGCTATTTCTGGGGGCTCGTCCGTGCCCCTTCTATGGAAGGCGTTGCACATGAGCCCTTGCACATCATTTAGCTGCCCGACTAGAATGCCCAAGCAGTCTTTAAAACCAATACAGGGAGGCATTATGGCGAAAACCGGAAAAGTGTTCGACCAGTTTGACGCGGCGTTAGTCCGCACAGGAAAGGAAGCCTGGATTAAAACCGGCGATGGTAACGAATTTAAGGTGCTACGTATTAGTAAAGAGACGGGCGCTTGGAGTGCACTTATTCGGGCAAAAAAGGGGCAAGTCAATCCATCGCATACCCATCTGGGAGCCGCCGATTTTTACGTAATTTCTGGAGGCTTTGATTATCGGGGTGGATCCGCACGTGCCGGGGATTGGGTGTACGAGCCGGCGGGCGCGGTGCACGAGGCAACTTCGCACCCCGTCGATACGATATACCTAGCCAATGTATATGGCCCTGTCGTATTCCATGACCAGAAGGGAAATCTAGCGCATGTGCTTGACTGGCGTGCCATCCAGACGATGGTGAACGATGATAAGAAGAAGCGGGCTGCTGCCAAAAGGAAGCGTGCCGCCAAGAAGCGTCTCGGAACCACGTCAAAGCGCATTAGCAAGAAAGCGGCATAGGAGGTGGGAATACCGTTGCATTGACGAAATGACTTTTTCAAGGGGATGAGTCGGGGCGTCTCCTCTACCCTGGTCAGTATTCGAATCCGGTAGCGTGCCACGCTGTTATTCCGGAAACGGTGTTAGGCCAGGGGATAGGACCTCGCCGCGGCCCCCCTCCAATGTCTATCTTTTCCTGCTGTCTCTTACTATCTGCGGTCTATAAACACCCGTTCCTTTGCTATCCACATGGCAGATCTTTTGAAGTCAATGAAGTGGGATTCGTCCTCGACCGCCAAGTCAAATGCCCGGGCGGCTTCCGGTACATCAGCTAAAGTGGCGAGATCTGCACGGTTGAACCAAGCTTCCGCATGTCCCATGTAGGGTGCGGTCGCTGTGTGACGGCCATCTCGTAACAAATGTTCAATTTCGTCTTTATAATAGTGGACTTGAAGGTAACGCTGCATACGCATTCCTGGTGCGAGCCCACGAATTAAGGGGCCGTGATTGGTGCGCCAGTAAAGTTGCGCTTGTTCCAGACTCAGATTTTCAGGGTACCGGAGGCAAAAGAAAATCTTTACTAACGGGCTGCTTTCTCTGGCGATCATTTCCTCGGGCGTGGGGTTAACCTGAGGATATTCGTAGTTTAGCCACAAGGGTGATTTGGGAAGATCTATAAAGCGCCCCTCATCTTCTAGGAGTTCCTTTGCGGCTGCTTGGCCCTGAGCCGTGTCCAAGGTTGAGGCCAGTGCCTGCCGGTTTGGCCACCAAAGCTCTGCCACGCCGTCGTAGGGCTCTTCCATACCGCCGCGGGCTGTCGCGAGGGCTTCATTGACAGGGTCGTCTAGGGTGTGCACTTGCACGTACCGGAGAATGTTCAACGCAGACGAGTGTTTTGCGACCAGAGGCCCGTGCGTTTCGCGCCAATAGTTTTGGAAGTCGGCACGAGACATGTCGGGTTTTCTCCGCAGGACAAATGTTAGGCGTATCACAGGATTCCTCCTTATTACCGCTTTTAGACGTGATCGTTATCCTATCGAAACGAATACGAGACCCGAAGCCTTCTTAGCGTTTTCGCAGAAATCCGTAAAGCGTTATCACCCTAGGTATTCTCTGGCAGGCTCTCGGCGCTAAGCACAGGGGAATCGCTACTTCCGCTTAAATCTACAGAATTGTTGGCGTCCTCACGGTATAAGATAACGGTGGGGGCCTCGGACGCAGAGGTATCGTTGTGTAAAAGCCGGGCTTTTACGTGGTTTTCGAGGAGGGAACACCCCTTTGGTCCCGCTACGCCTTGTAATGCCAATGCGGGGGAACGACCGATCAAAACATTCCGTGAGACTGTGGTGGTGACAACGTTCTGTCTTGTGGCGAACTTAGGTACTCCGAGGGCCCCCACCACGTGTATTCCTCGGAGCCGCCAATCGGTAATCGTGTTGCCCACCACAATTGCGTCGCAATGGTTGGAATGGGTTTCTCCCATTGCTCCGTGAAGTGCGAGGCAAATGTTGCTCGATTCGATGTGATTATTCGTTATCGTAACTTGGGTACGATTATGTTGTGGTACTTTTGCGGCTAGAGGTATTGCCGGGAGAATGTTGATCCCAGTCTCTTGGTTTTTTTTGAATACGTTGTGGGTGATGGTCGCTGACTGATTATTGTGGGACGGACCGAAAGAGCAAGAGACTAGCAATCCGGCGCGGCCGCAGTCGGTCACGGTGTTACCGGCTATAGTGGCACGCGAAGAAACGGCGTCGTTTTCGGAAAAGAAGCAAACCAGGGCAATGCCATCGGCGAAACAACGTTGCATTACGTTGTTAGTGATCCGAAGACGGTTTCGACTGCCTCCCCGCGCCTCTGCGAAGAGATGATGTCCTTGGCGGGCGGCAGTACCACGCGGTAGCGTTGGGCGGAGTTGACCTAAGCCATTATCAGACAACCGACAATCGAATACGGATGCATCGTCCACCCCGCAAAGGTAAATACCGTGTTGTCCGTTTCGAGTAATCATGCAGGACCGGATTGCAGCGCGGGATCTCGGAAGGACTGATATGCCATTACCGGCCCCATTCGTAATCGACACTTCTGCGACAGTGGTGCCATCTTCCAAAACCACCAGCGAGTGGCGCGGATCTATTGGGTCGAAAGAGGGCGTACCGTGTCCTTCACCGTCCACCAGGCAGTGCTCTCGGTTTACGCCGTGTACGCTGACTCCGGACGGCACGACAATTGGAAATGACTCGTTCGTCTCAGATCGGGAATAATGACCCGTATCCAGAACGACGATCGTGCCGGGCGACGCAATGGCGAGGCCCTCGGAGATCGATTTCGCGTCAGCGATAGGATCGTGAGGCGAGACAAAGATAGTTTTCCTTGTGTGCAAAGACATCACGAATATGCCTCATGAATTAACATAGAGACCTAATATATCACGTGAAATACAAGAAAGGCCCGAATGCAATGCATCCGGGCCCCGGCCAAGACGACGGGGTTCCCACACTCCGGACGCCTCTAAGCTGCGGGTAGCGTAGCGAACTCGCCGGGAAGGGTCAAGAGCTAATTTATCACAAAAAGCGCCATTTTGTATGATGTTCTGATTTTCGCCGTTCTCTCGTATAAGAACTTTGTCTTCATAAAAACTCATTATTAGAACATCGTTCTAATTCTGTAACTAGCTTATTTAAAAGGAATAATAGAAAAATAAGAATTATCTGATGGGTTTCTGTCTGTTGACCTCACAAACTGGGTCTGTTAGGAAAGAGAAGTTCATATTGTTGAGGCCACGCATTGGGCATCCCACATTTCTTGTGAGGAAATGTCTTGTAGAAGCAGGGGTGTGTGTAAGAGATAGAGACCCTTTATCGTACTGCGGAAACAACGCTATATGGCAACAGATGCGAAGGAAAAACTTCCAAAGATCAAGGTTTCGAGTGCCTATCCCGGTGAATGGTACATTGTAGAGGCTGACGGGGGCGATGGGGGCCTTTCAATGGAACTGCGACGACCAGTAGGCGACGAGAATAACGACGTATTCCATTTGACCGTCAAGTCTGCAGCGCAGCCTATCGATGTCGAAAGTAAACGGGATAGTGGCGAGGCACATACACATACGCACGCACACTCGGTACACTTGACGTTTACTAGTCCCAGCGCCACGTGGCCAGATTTTGTCCGATGCTTCCAGGCAATAGCCAGCGTTTTTGACACTCTGGACACGTCTCCCCTGGATCGGGAAAAAGTGCGGGATACGCTCTTGAAGAAAAAGTAAGTTGGAGCCTTCTTTCAGTCTATAGCATAGCCCTTTTGCGTGCGAACTAGAACATTGGGTCGTGTACTCTCGACCCTGAGGCTTCGATAGGCGCCGCGACCCGACGAGCCGTAGCCGAGACTGTATTGAAACCGGAGTTCATGCGAGATGGTTTGGGTCGCTTTATCTAAGACGGCTCGGCTGCCGACCACGTCCCGGGTATTAAGTAGGAAATGGCGGCCGCCCGTTTCGTCACTTATTTTCTGAAGCGTTTCGGAGTCAACTCTTTCGTCCCGGCCACCAACCATGATGCCAAATGGACCGATGCTGAATCCGTTGCCTCTTTTGGTATACCGACGGTGTGGGTTTCCTATCCCAATAGTATAAATGAGTACACCGGATCGCTTAGAGACGTTGATGGTCTGTCTCAGCGAGGACAAACTTGCGGTGTCCATACCGTCGGTCACAAGAATTAGCGCTTTTTTGAGATGTTTACCATTCTTGATACGCCGCAGCCCGGTAAGTATCGCATCGTAAAGCGAGGTTCCACCGCGCGGGCTGAAAAGGTTGATGCCCTGTGACAGGAGTGTTCGACTGTCTGTAAAGTCCTGAACTAAATAAGGCTGTGCATCGAATCCCGCAAGAAACACCTCATCTTCAGACTTGATGGAATTAATGAAACGTTTTAGAGCGTGCTTTGCCCGCATTATTTTGTTCTGCATACTGCCGCTCGTGTCGACTATTAGGCCCAGGCTGACGGGTTCGTTTTCTCCCGTGTTAAAATAGGTAATTCTTCGCGGTGTGTCGCCTTCGAAAACCACGAAATCGTCCGGCTGGAGTCCCGGCACATAACCACCGTTCTGGTCCGTCACCGTAACGGTTACCAATTGGTCTATTTGAGGACGTTCGTTTTGCGGATTAGGCCAACCGTTGTGCCCTTGAGTTTCTCTATTCGTCGATTGTCCTTGGCCGCTGGGCAAGGGAATCTCTAACACTTGTTGATCAGAAGGTACCGGCGACTGTGGCACGGGGATGGGTATCGTCTGTTCGGACACACTTGGTAGGCTTCCCTGCCAACCCTCCGCCGCTGGCGCCGGGCCAGCAGCTTTCGCCGACGTAACGATCACGACTGAGAGTATCGTCGCGGGAAGTAGAACGGAGAGGATGGTTTTCTGCCGGTCGCTGTCCGTCATTGGCGCCTCTTTGCCGAACAATAAACGGTTCTACCCACGCGAACAAGAGGCGTATATGGCCGTAACGCGGTCCTGTCACGTGCTTGACCAGATCAACGTGACCGCCTATGAAAATCCGATGGAGCGGTCGAGCCTATGATCATTGAGTATAATGGAATATCGCCGACGATTGACGAAACGGCCTATGTCCAAAGAAGCGCCCAACTTATAGGGGACGTGCATGTTGGCCCTGAATCGAGTATCTGGTTTAATTCGGTCATACGCGGTGACGTATGCTACGTGCGGATCGGGGAGCGCGTCAATATTCAGGATAATGCGACTATTCATGTTTTTAGTGGAGGAATACCGACTATCCTTGGCGAGGGGGTATCGATTGCGCATAATGTGGTCGTACACGCGTGCACTATAGGATGTTTCACGCTTGTGGGCATTGGAGCTATAGTTCTTGATGGTTGCGAAATAGGGAGCGAGTGCCTCGTTGGTGCCGGTGCCGTCGTTACCCCCCGCACCGTCGTGCCTCCGCGATCTTTAATTCTAGGAAATCCGGGAAAGGTGGTCCGCGCCTTAAATGATAAGGAAATTGACTCTCTGCACCGGTCCGCAAACAATTATGTAAGGTTTTCTCGTGAGTACCGTGAACAAGGAATCGAGTAGTCACCGGGTTCATATTGTCTTGTTTGCTTGTGTCGGTTTGGCTCTTGTGTCACCAAGTCTGGTCTGGGGCCGAGAACTAGCCGCCATAAAGGCGAGTGGCGTTTTACGCGTAGGTACGAGTGGCGACTACGTGCCATTTAGCCTTTGTCGAAAGGCTGAGGATCACTGTGAAGGCTTTGATATAGAGTTGTCGACAAAGATGGCCGAAGATTTAGGAGCGCGAATAGAGTTCGTCCGGTTCAAATGGCCGGCTTTGTTGGAAGATCTAGCAGCCGACAAATTTGACCTTGCGATGAGTGGAATTACCGTTCGTCCCGA
>CAZSWX010000019.1:0-13756 GCA_964610865.1 uncultured Enterobacteriaceae bacterium | reverse complement strand
TCAAACTCCTTACATCTCAATTATAGATTCTATCGAAACGAGTTTTTCGTTTCAATAGACGGGTTCTTAGCCGCGGGAAGAAACTTCTTTTTCTGGCGGCGCCTCTCCATTTGTCTCGCTTTTCGACCATCGCAAGGGCCTTTTCATATACCTAAATCACCCACATCACTTCACGGACCAAGTGGTACCAGCTGGTCCATCTTTCAGCTGAATATTCTCACGTGCTAATTGGTCGCGAATCTCGTCTGCTCGGCTAAAATTTTTGTTTTCACGGGCCGACAACCGTTCAGCTACAAGTTCTTCTATGATTTCTGCGGTTAAAGTTCCCAGAGCCAGACCCGACTCCCTTTTTTTGTCCAGAAACTGTCGAGGGCCGTCTTCGAGCAGTCCGATGACGCCGCCCACCCTCCTTATGTCGTGGAGCAACTGGGCCACTGCCTTCATTTTTCCGCTGTCTAGTAACCGGTTCATTTCCCGTATCCCGTCAAAAATGACGCCTAGGGCTCTGGGTGTATTACAATCATTGTCCATGGCCTCGCAGAAATCCTTTACTAGAGCCGATTCCTGAACGTTGGCGCTGATTCCGGACCTTTCCAATTGAGCATCCGCACGATTCAACGTCTCATAGATCCGCTCAAGCCCTCTTTCCGCGTCAGACATTTTTTTTTCTGAGAAGTCCAGCGCCATGCGGTAATGCGACGAAAGTAACACTTGCCGCAAAACCTCTGGGGTCGACACCTTTTCTAAGGCAGCGTTGATCGTGAGAAAATTTCCCAACGACTTTGACATCTTTTCTTTTTCTACGGTGACCATGCCGTTGTGCAACCAATATTTCGCCAGTGGTTTGCCATTGGCCCCCTCAGATTGAGCTATCTCATTTTCATGATGCGGGAAGATAAGGTCCGCACCTCCCCCGTGTATATCGAATGTTTCGCCCAAGTATTTGGTGCTCATGGCGGAACATTCCACGTGCCAACCCGGCCGACCGCTACCCCAGGGACTGTCCCAGGCAGGCTCTCCCGGTTTGCTCGCCTTCCACAGGGCAAAATCCATAGGATGGCGCTTTCGTTCGTCCACATTAATGCGCGCCCCGGCCACCATGTCGTCCAGCCTCCGGTGTCCGAGCTTCCCATAATCATCAAACCGGGAAACCGCAAAGTATACGTCGCCCTCTATACGATATGCGAGCCCGTTGGACTCAAGCCGCGCTATAAGGTCGACCATGTCAGCAATGTGCTTGGTGGCGCGCGGTTCTTGCGTAGGCGGTAAACAACGCAACGCTTTCATATCACCGTGGAAATCCTCGATACACTCCTCCGTTAGTGCATCTACTCCGATGCCACGCTCTTTAGCACGTTTGATAATCTTATCGTCTACGTCCGTGAAGTTGCGGACAAATGTGACTTCGTAACCTCGGAACTTGAGATAGCGATAGATGACATCAAAGACAACAAGCGCCCTTGCATGTCCTACATGTGACCGGTCATACACCGTAACGCCGCAGACGTACATCTTGACTTTGCCTGGGTTCAAAGGGACAAAGTCCTCTTCTCTCCGGGTAAGACTATTATAGAAACGCAGACTCATAAAACAAACGCTCCACCACCACTATACGCGTCCCTCCACTAGCTGATCCACTACGGAAGGATCGGCTAGTGTAGATACATCTCCAAGTTCATCTATTGCTCCTTCTCCAATTTTGCGTAATATCCGTCTCATAATTTTGCCACTTCTAGTCTTTGGAAGCCCGTCCGAAAATTGGACTTTATCTGGAGTCGCATGTGGTCCGATTTCCCGGCGTACCGTAGCATTCAACTCAGGTATTGTTTCTGCGGACGCTGTTTGTCCCGTCCGAAGCGTGACAAACGCATATATACCTTGCCCTTTTAGATCGTGAGGCACACCGACGACTGCAGCTTCCGCGACTGCCGGGTGTTTACCAAGGGCCCCTTCAATCTCGGCCGTACCAAGACGATGGCCAGAGACGTTAATCACATCATCCACGCGACCAGTGATCCAATAGTAGCCGTCCGCATCACGCCGACACCCATCACCAGAAAAATACTTGCCCGGATACATCGAGAAATAGGTTTGGACAAAACGGTCATGATCTCCGTAGACGGTTCGCATGATACCAGGCCACGGGTACTTAATGCATAGATTTCCCGAAACCCCATTACCAGAAATCTCCCGGCCCTGATCATCGACTATACACGGCTGCACCCCAATGTTCGGGCGTGTGGCTGACCCTGGCTTCGTTCTCGTTGCACCAGGCAAAGGAGTAATCATTATACCGCCTGTTTCGGTTTGCCACCACGTGTCAACGATCGGGCAGCGTTCCTGACCTATGGTCCGGTAATACCAGTGCCACTCGGGGCTTTTAATGGGCTCTCCGACCGTACCGAGAATTCTCAAGCTAGAAAGATCATACTTGCCGGGCCAATCGTCGCCTTCTTTCATGAGAGCCCTCAAAGCCGTAGGCGCCGTATAAAATATGTTAACCTTGTGTTGCTCGACTATCTGCCAAAATCGCCCAAAGTCAGGATAATTCGGCACCCCCTCGAAAATCATAGTAGTAGCCCTATTCGCAAGTGGGCCGTACACTATGTAAGAATGACCAGTCACCCAGCCGATATCTGCCGTGCACCAATAGACATCTCCAGGCCGATAATCGAAGACATATTCGTGCGTCACCGAGGCGTATACCAAATAACCACCTGTCGTATGCAATACACCTTTCGGTTTGCCAGTAGATCCTGACGTGTAGAGAATAAACAAGGGGTCTTCAGCATCCATGGGAACCGGCTCGCATTCTGTCGACTGAGCACCCATCACCTCATCCCACCACACATCGCGACCGTCGCTCATTGCCACTTCTTGACCCGTCCGCCTCACGACAACCACCTTTTCGATTGAAGGGCAGTCCGCTACCGCAGCGTCTGCGTTACTTTTCATGGGAATATCACTTTT
Organism: uncultured Enterobacteriaceae bacterium; assembly: GCA_964610865.1. Lineage (GTDB taxonomy): Bacteria > Desulfobacterota > Binatia > Bin18 > Bin18 > Bin18. The sequence goes on along the minus strand of CAZSWX010000019.1, from coordinate 10,786 downwards.
CGCCCCACGGAGACCTGTGTCTTGTGTCACTAAAGCCTTGCAACCCGAATCTTGAATACGGTCACGGAGGGAATCCGGAGAGAAGGCTCCGAATACAATTGAATGGACGGCACCGATCCGGGTGCACGCCAGCATAGCGATAGGCAGCTCGGGTATCATCTGCATGTATATGCAAACGCGATCCCCCTTCTCTACTCCCAAGCCCCTTAATGCGTTCGCGAACTGGCAAACTCTTTCCAACATTTCCTTGTACGAAAAAGTCTGGTTTTCCTCGGGGTTATTCCCTTGCCAAATGAGAGCAATCTGGTCGCCTGCACCTGCGTTAACGTGCCGGTCCAAACAGTTGTAAGACACGTTGAGCTTACCGTTGGCAAACCACTTTATCTCGGCCTTACTGAAGTCCCAATCTAGTACCGAATCCCATTTTTCAAACCAATCCACTCGAGATTCTGCCTGCTCTGACCAAAATTCTTCTGGTTGTTCCACGGAGCGACTGTACATTTCCTTGTACAACTCGTCGTCAATAGCGGTTCTTCCTTTAACAGTTTCAGGAATATCATAGATCAACTCAGCGCTTGGTTTCTCAGCCATGGAGACCCTCCTCTTTGCATCTGCCCTATCGATATAGGCTGGCAGGCAGCCTAGCATAAGTCACGACCCCGACAAATGTTCCGCTCCGTCATTACACTTTCGCTTCGAATTCCCGACCAGTGGTTAGGCTGCCAACGCCCATTTAACCGCAGTCGCGCGTCCCAATAGTACACCGCGCAAGAACAGCTCGGCCTAATGTAGATAATGGAGGGGGAGGCACTCTATTACGCGTAAGAGTACCCTTCCAAGCAACCGTTGACTAGCAAATACTAGGCTGGGGGGCCAGCCTGCTATTCATCTGTTGGTCATAAGGCTCTGCATATCTTAAGTCGCCGGCTGACAGGCCAAAAGGTAGCTATCTCCAACTTGGTGTACAATTACACCAAGGGTCTTCGCAAGGAAGAACGCCCCTTCCGAATTCGGATCGACTATTCTTTAATACCGATGGCCTGGAGGAACCGCTCCTGAACTACACCGCAAGTCATGTCGTATAACATGTCACGATCTTTTGACTGAGCCAAAAAGCCGAGCGGTATCTGGAATCCCCCCTTGTCCTTGATGTTGCCTCCGCCGTAGTAAGATTTTTTGTCCTCGTCCAAACCGAATAATTTTTTTAAAAATGTGTCCGGGTTTACTATATCGCTCCTAGTTCGTAGGGATCCATCTATCGTTTTGCTATCCACTATACCGAACACTAAAACTGTTTCGGTCCCCTCGCGCTGCAACAAGAACTCCGCCACCTGCGGAATCCCGTCCCGATGCTCGCCCCGTACAAATCCTACGTCGGTAAAAACAAAAGAATCAAATACCTGTTTTCTTTCTAACGCCTTTTGAATCATATCCATAACAATCGGTGGCAATGACTTTTCCGAGATTGCCTTCAGCAGCGGTTGGTCGATGCAAGGCCACAAGTAGGCGGCCGCCGCAAATTCGAGCCTGCTTGCTTCGACCAGAGCCATCGTGTCGGAGCGAATCCCATGCATAAGAGCTGTTGCCAACCGGACCTGATCTACTTCACCGGGATTTAATCCGTTTGGATACTGAGACCGCAAATACTCAGTGTATATAGCGCATGTAGATGCAGCATCTTCCCGAATATCTGTGAATTCGGCAGCTGGATCTCCGGAACGACGATGATGATCCACGAAGGACAGAAGCGTCTTACCTTCTAGCTTATCCGATATCGGCGTTTCTGCGTTTTGGGTATCAACCAACGCATACGCAGTGTACGGTGCCAAATCGAATTTCTCATCGTAGAGTTGCAAGTCTATTTCTAATCTTTTAACTAGCGCCCTATTTTCATGGTGGCTAACCTCGTGGAAACAGAGAAGCGTAGCCTCGATATCAAACTCCTTGGCAAGGAATTGATGAGCAAGTCCCGACGCAATGTTGTCGGGGTCCGGATAACCTATTAAAATCAAAAGAATTTTTTCCCCGTGGTGCCGGGCCAGAACTTCTCGGAATTTGCGCCATTGTTTTTTGGGTGATTCTTTTTCAAAGGGCGTTTCGTGTTCCACGACATGAAGGCTCCGATCTGTGCCCATTAGCGTATCGCCGGAATTCGCCATAACCTCTCCTCTGCTGAGCGTAATATATAATTCCACCCCAGCGTCAGTGGACGGTCTCCCATACTATCCGGCAACTTATCAATCTTTCCGGTCCGCTGCCATCTCAAGCAACCAAGGCTCTCTTGAGTATCCACTGAGCGTATGGTAGGTGATTTGCCACGTTTAGCATCAATTTTGGTGAATGCAACCCCCGAAGTTCTCTATCTAGGACCCCTAGAATGGCCGTGTACGAGGCATCGTGAGAAAGGAAAAGCGTTGTTCCGCTTGACACGGTCCTTTGGACATATCGCCTTAGCCACCGTTCGCCAAACGGGGCACATGGGCAAATTTTTAGCGATGACCCTTACCGACGTTGTCGTCCCCCCTTTTCAGTGGCGCCAACTCGCAAACCGGCTTCATTTTATCGGGACTCGCTCCCTACTCCTAATTATATTTACAGGTTTGTTCACCGGTATGGTTGTAGCACTGCAGGGTTACATAGCCCTTCGCCGCTTCGGCGGGGAAGAGGCTCTGGGTCCCATGGTGGGACTAAGCCTCATCCGCGAACTTGGTCCTGTCCTGTCGGCGCTCATGATAACAGCGAGGGCCGGGTCCGCCCTGACCGCGGAGCTAGGTATAATGCGGATTACGGAACAGATAGACGCTCTCGAGTGTATGGCCCTTAATCCCATCAAATACCTAGTCGTACCAATTTTTATCGCTGCTCTGATCGCGTTTCCTTTGTTAAATAGTATCTTCGTCGTCGTGGGAATATTCGGCGGATATCTCGTGGGCGTAGAACTTTTGGGAGGTAGTTCGGGCGCGTACTTTTCTCAGATGAGTAGCGCAGCCGACACACAGGACATCTTGATGAGCGTTTACAAGTCTTCGTCTTTCGGATTGATCGTCGCTTGGGTCAGCTGTTTCAAAGGGTTTTTCGCTAACCATGGTGCCGAGGGTGTGAGCCACGCGACAACTCAGTCTGTGGTGATGTGCTCGGTCCTCATACTAGTTTGGGATTACTTCATTGGATCTATCTTACTATGAGAAAGCTCCTCCCCTCCTCTTAGGAAATGAACATGATACGCGTGACTGACCTGCACAAATCCTTTGGCAACCAAAAAGTACTGCGAGGCCTCAACCTCGAGATCCCTGACACATCCATATTCGTGATCGTAGGCGGCAGCGGAGCCGGAAAAAGTTGCCTACTCAAGCACATTATCGGGCTAATGACGCCCGATTCAGGCCGGATTTGGGTAGATTCAGTAGAAGTCACGAGCCTTGGACGTCATGCCATGAACCGGCTAAGGAACAAATTCGGAATGCTCTTCCAAGGTGGTGCACTGTTTGATTCGATGTCGGTCTACGACAACGTTGCTTTTCCTCTTCGGGAAAAGACCTCCTGGAACGAAATGGACATACGCCACAAGGTTCGCCAGCGCCTATCGCAAGTCGGACTCGCGGGCATTGACGCAAGATTTCCGTCCGAATTGTCTGGCGGCATGCGGAAACGCGCGGCACTCGCACGATCGCTCGTTTCCGACCCTGACATTCTTTTGTTCGACGAACCCACCACCGGCCTGGATCCCATACGGGTCAACGCAATTCATCGGCTCATCAAGGAACTCCACGAATCAATAGGTTTCACGGCTGTAATAGTTAGCCATGAAATACCAGAGGTCTTTTCACTCGCTACTCATATCGCTATGTTGCACGAAGGTGAGATCGTCGAAACAGGGAGTCCTGCGATTATGAGATCGTCCAGCAATCCTGTCATTCAACAGTTTTTCAACGGGCAAACTGAAGGACCGATTGATACACATTGACTGACTGATCGTTTAACGATGCTTATGAAGATAGACACGGAGCTGCTCGTCGGACTGTTTTTGTTAGCGGTATTTTGCATGCTAGGTTACTTCTCAATGCAAATGGGCAAGGTCCAGTTTGGGTCCAACGGCTACAACATTTACGCGGACTTTAGTACGGCTGGCGGGTTACAGGAGGGTGCCTTGGTAGAATTAGCGGGAGTAGAAATAGGCCGGGTAGAGGCCATACAACTTGCGGATTACAAGGCTCGGGTCACGTTCACCATTGATGGAACCATTTCGTTGCAAGAGGATGCCCAAGCCGCCATAAAAACCAAAGGTTTGATTGGTGAAAGGTACGTCGAAATCACGCCTGGTTTTTCGCAAACGACACTCCCCTCTCTTGGTAAAATCGGCAACACTCAAGACCCGATAGATATTCAGGAACTCATAGGAGAATTTATTTTTGGTGGAATCGGAGGCGGAGACAACAGCGAACGTGCAGAGCCAGCCACAAATCAGAAGGACACGCGCTCGGACGTTTGGTCGCTCGGGTTAGATTAAAGATAAGGGGAGGATACCATTATGATAAGGCTTCTTCTCTCGATGAGTATGATAGGTCTGGTCTTTCTTCTCGGGTTGTCCCACCCCTCTACTGCGCAGGCGCTGAGTGAAAACAGCGTGAGAGTCGATACCGTGCCCGACCCATTCGAACCCTTCAATCAGGTTATGCTAACGTTCAATGTCCAACTAGACCACTACGTGTTAAGTCCGGTAGCTACCGGTTATGCATTTGCCGTACCCAGCGGTGCCCGACAAGGAGTTGACCATTTTTTCCATAATATCGGAGTGGCACCCCGTATCGGAAATAAGTTACTTCAATTCGAACTGGTTGGGGCCGGAAAGGAATTTAGCCGCTTTGTCATAAATTCAACGCTTGGCGGCTTAGGCCTCTTTGACATTGCGCAACGTCTGTTCGGTATAGCAAGGAGCGACGCGGATTTCGGACAAACTCTCGCGCACTACGGCGTATCGTCAGGAGCCTATCTTGTCTTACCTTTTTTTGGCCCTACTACCCTACGAGATGCCATAGGTTTCGGAGTGGATGGGGCAATGCAGCCGATGAACTATTTGCTCCCAGCGTTTCCGGAAGTCATGGGCGCCCGCGCTAGTTGGGTAGGTGGAAGCACAATAAACAAAAGATCAATGGACTTGGGTTTATTTGAGAGCGTCGATCGCTATTCGCTCGATTTATATGGGGCCGTTCAAGACGGCTATTTGCAACGACGCGAGCAGATGCTGCGTTAGGTGAAAGCACAGGTCTATACGGGGAACATGGCACTGCCACAATTTTTACGCATCATTCTTGGGACCACGATTTTCTGCGTTCTGTTACTGCAAGCCTCGATTGCCAACGCAATCTCCCCCCCTCTCCAAACTATACAAACTGCCGTTGAACGGGTCGTTGAAGTTCTTTCGGCCACTGAGAACCAAGGCGAGGCGCAGCGGCAAAAACGCCTGGCGGAAGTGGGAACAATCATTAGGCCACTTTTCGATCGGCAAGAGGTAGCCAAACGAACACTCGGGTTTCACTGGAAAGATCGTACGGAGCAACAGCGAGAGGAATTTATCAACATATTTACCCAACTCGTAGAAATATCTTATGGAGAAACCTTCGACAAACAAGCGCAGCGTTACCTCGACCAAGCCAAGTTTGAATTCGACAAAGAAACGATCGACGGCCGCTTCGCCGTCGTAGAAACGAGTATCGTCCTAACGTCTGCCAAGCAGTCGTTTTCCATCGACTATCGATTTCACCAAGTTGAAAACCAGTGGTTGATCTACGACGTTGTCGTGGAAAGGGTAAGTATGATCCGCAATTTCCGAACGCAGTTTTACCGCATCATAGCGAAACATTCGTACGAAGAGTTAGTTACTCGGCTACGGCAGAAGGTGGCTCAACTTACAACGTCGGTAGAAGTCACGCCGTAGTTCACCCTGCTCATTTTTTCGTCGCCCACCACCCTGACGGGTTTCAATTAGGACCCGACTATAAAGTACCTAGTTGCAAGCATTGATCAGGTCTTTCTACGCACTGAGAACAATTGACCCCATAATCAAGCATGCCGGATCCGCAGATTCGGCTTCGCCACCTTAAGTAAGGGACAGGCTGATGTCCTCTCAAATCCATATCTCTAAAGCGGATTACGACGGCGTCCTTTTCGATCTCGACGGTGTTGTTACCGATACGGCGAGGCTCCACCAGCTTTCCTGGAAAGCAGTTTTTGACCATTTCCTCGGCATTTGGGGCCAGAAACGACAAAACTACGTAGAACCGTTCGATCCATACAGTGACTACCTAGAATACCTTGACGGGAAGGATCGTTACGAAGGCGCCGCCAGTTTTCTCCGCGCTCGGGAGATCAAGCTGCCACTCGGCAACCCAACGGACACCATTAAGGCGAAAACGATTTGTGGACTAGGAAACAAGAAGAACTGTCTTTTTCTCGCCCAACTTGCCCAAAATGGAGTGGAAGTCTTCGCAACCACTGTGGCCTTGATGCATAACTTGAAGCGCGCCGGCATAAAATTGGGAGTGGTCTCGTCCAGTAAAAACTGTCAAGACATTCTCCAACGAGCAAAGCTTACGCACCTGTTCGATGCTCGAGTCGACGGGATTCAGAGTATCAAACACAGCTTGCCTGGAAAACCTAGACCCGACATGTACCTCGAAGCTGCCCGCCGTCTTGGCATAAGTCCATTGCGGACAGCCGTCGTCGAAGATGCTAGTTGCGGGATTGAAGCCGCGCATCGTGGAGGTTTTGCTCTAGTGTTGGGCGTAGCTCGACACTCGAATCACGAGACGTTGAAGGCAAAAGGCGCCGATTATGTAGTGAATGACCTAGCCCAAGTCAGCGCAAGTCTGTTACCAGCGCGACCACGTATCCGCAACATTCTAAATCTCCCATCAGCACTTGACCGCTTGGCATCGATCCACAACACGCTCGGTAGGCAGAAGGTATTTGTGTTTCTCGACTACGATGGGACCCTGGCCCCCATCGCCTCCAGACCCGAGGCGGCTATCCTATCCAGTGCCTCCCGGAAGACACTATCCCTACTGGCAGAATCTTATCCTGTGGCGATTATAACGGGTCGGGATAGGCCTGACGTGGAAAATCTAGTTAATCTCACAACCCTTTATTATGCTGGCTGTCACGGTTTTGATATCGCCGGCCCTGAAGGTTCGCACGTCCGGCACAAAGTAGGGCGTACTTCTCTTCGCCAACTGGATCAGCTTGAAGCCGATCTTGCATCTTGGATACGGGATACAGCCGGCGCACGGATCGAGCGAAAAACTTTCGCGATAGCGGTACACTTTCGTAATGTAGATCCCTCTCAACGGACACAGCTCGATCGCAATATCGCGAAGGTCCACCCGCATCAGCGCGGCCTACGTCTCCACGAAGGTAACGCGTTGTATGAATTCCGCCCCAACGTCAATTGGAATAAGGCCGACGCAGTCCAGTGGTTGCTCAAAACCGTCATGCCGAATACGCCTCGTGTGACCCCTATTTATATCGGTGATGACACAGCCGACGAGGAAGTATTCCACTACCTGCAAGATTTTGGAATCACTATTAAAGTCGCCGGCGAACACTCACACACTGCCGCACAATATACCCTAGCGAACACGAGGGAAGTGCGCCAATTTATGGATGCTATTTCGGCGGTAGCCCAAAACAAGCCCGATTCGCAAAGTTTACGACGTGACGAACAATCTTAAGTCGGCCCCAAAGATGGAATGGTTACTCCCGTTTGCCGGTTATAGTCCCAAGGCCGAATCTTTCAGGGAGACGCTGTGTACCTTAGGTAACGGGCACTTCGCTACACGCGGAGCCGCCGAGGAAGTCTCCAGCGATTCCGTACATTATCCTGGGACCTACTTGGCTGGCGGCTACAACCGTCGGCGCTCTGAGATCAACGGTCTAGACCTCGAACACGAGGATTTAGTTAATTTGCCAAACTGGCTGCCACTCACCTTTCGGCCGGATGATGGGGAATGGCTACATCCGAACACGCACACTATTCTCGATTGGAATCGTGAGCTGGACCTATTGAATGGACGTCTGACCAGGACCATCCTCGTCCGCGACTCCATGGGACGAGAAACTCAACTAGTCTTCCGCAGGTTTGTAAGTCTGGTTGAAACGCGGGTAGCGGGAATAGAAATGACGATCAATCCGCAGAATTGGGCCGGACGTATCTCCGTACGTTCCGCACTTGATGGAAGAGTCACCAACACGGGGGTTCAACGTTATAAAAACTTAGCTGCCATCCACTTGAGTAGGACAGAGACTGATAAACACTCACCCGAGACCATCTCTCTTGTAACCCGAACAAATCAGTCCAATATCACTATTGCTTTCGCTGCACGGACACGGGTTTTCAATAATCCAGATACCTATGGAGGATCTCGGCACACGGTACGCGAAGCCGCCTACATCGCCGATCATATCGAGATGGACGTCGCTCCCAACCAAGGTGCACGCGTGGAAAAGATAGTGGCACTAATCCTCTAGTGCATAGAGGCTCACCAAAATTGTCAAGCGGCTTCCGTTAGTCTCATTGAAGAGGCGCCCAATTTCAGAACACTGGCCGTACATCACGCCAGCGCCTGGAATAAACTATGGAACATCGGTGATATACAACTTAGCTGCCATAAACAAATCCAGAAAGTTCTACGCCTACATACGTTTCATTTGTTCCAAACATTTTCCCCCAAAACCCAATCACTGGACGTCAGCGTTCCAGCCCGCGGCCTCCACGGTGAGGCTTACCGGGGGCATATTTTCTGGGATGAAGTATTCATACTTCCTTTTTTTTTACTACGTGAGCCTCGCCTCGCGCGAACGACACTCCTTTACCGCTACCGTCGGCTAAAAGAAGCCCGAGCCGCCGCACGTTGTACTGGTTACGCAGGGGCAATGTTCCCTTGGCAAAGTGGTAGCAGCGGCCGCGAGGAAAGCCCCGTCCTGCACCTCAATCCAGAATCGGGACGATGGACTCGTGACTCCAGTTATACGCAGCGACACGTGAATATCGCCGTTGCGTATAACTTATGGCAATATTGGGAATCCAGTCGGGATACCCGATTCATGTTTGGGGCGGGCGCAGAAATGTTTCTCGACATAGCTAGATTTTGGGCAAGCGTGTCAACTTACAACCGATACCATCGGCGCTATGAGATATGCGGAGTGATGGGCCCCGACGAATACCACGAGCATTACCCCGGCTCCCGGGAGCCGGGTCTGCGGAACAATGCCTATACCAACGTCATGGTGGTCTGGCTCCTGAACAAAGCACTAGAACTTCTGGCACTATTACCCCAAAAACAGAGAGCCATACTCACTGAGAAACTTCATCTCGATGACAAAGATTATGCTACCTGGCACGACATCGCTCACAATATACGGATCGAGTTTCACGATGACCAGATCATTAGCCAATTCGAAGGGTTCGGCAACTTGAAGGAATTCGATTGGCCGGAATACAGAACCAAATACGAAGATATTTGTCGGCTTGACCGGATACTAGAAGCCGAAAACGATAGCACGAACAACTACCAGGTTTTAAAGCAGCCCGACGTTTTAATGCTGTTTTATTTGCTATCTATAGAGCAAGTTATAACGTTGTTTCGCCAAATCGGTTACGTGATTGACTGTACTACCATAGAAAAAACCATCTTCTATTACCTTGAGCGCACTTCTCACGGTTCAACCCTCAGCAAGGTCATACACGCGTGGGTCTTAGCTCCTTTCGATTTATGTCGGTCTTGGCGGCTCTTTGCGGAATCCTTGGAGAGCGACACACAAGACAGACAAGGCGGAACCACGGGCGAGGGAATTCATACGGGAGTAATGGCTGCCACTATAGGCCTGGTTCAGAACCGTTATGTAGGCTTGCGTATACAAAAACATAGGATATCTTTTTCCCCTCTTTTACCTGTGGAACTGTCGGGCGATATTACATTCCGATTCCAGCACTTAGGTAATAGATTCTTGGTACGTGCAAATCGACAGCGCCTGACGGTTTCCCTCGAGCACAGCAACTACCAGGGTCTAGTAATAGATGTATTCGGAAATGCCTGCGTCCTGCATCCTGGAAGACCACGTACATTTCTACTACAGGAAATGCCGTTGACATCGGCTAAACATTGAACCATACGAACAACGTGTGCTAATTTCAGCTGTCCACTAGGCACACGACAAACGACACGTCAGACCTTAGAAATGGATACGACTGCTACACCTCAAACCTGTTTAGTCGAATGCAAGGAACTTTCAGGGTCCAAACCCTCGCTGCCTGTTCAAAACACTTATTTCGCAAATCGTATAATACGCGGGGACAATCTAGGTGTCTTACAAACGTTGCATTCAGATTTCCGAGGGAAAATAAAATGTATCTACATCGACCCTCCATACAACACAAAGAATCATATCCCTCACTATAAAGATGCGCGCGGTCACCAGTCATGGCTAGAGAATCTCAAGCCCCGACTCAGACTCCTCTGGTCTTTGCTGAGGGAAGATGGATTCCTCGTCGTTCAAATAGATGACCATGAATTTGCACGCCTATACCTCTTGATGGCCGATCTACTCGGCGAATCTAGACTCAAAAGCATCTGCGTTAAAATGGCCGAACCTACCGGGTTCAAAATGATCCACGCACTACAGCAAGGGAACATACCGAGACTAAAGGAATTTTTAATTCTCGCAGGAAAGTCCGGCATCAGGAATTTACATCCTGAACGTATACCGAAAAGTGAATGGGACCCAGAGTATA
>CAZSWX010000018.1:7563-14097 GCA_964610865.1 uncultured Enterobacteriaceae bacterium | reverse complement strand
AATTTCTACCCGCACTTTCGAGATACGAAGTTACAATGTTCCACGCGACTCGGCCCTTCGTGAGGTGGTCTAGTGTTGAGGCGAGGCGCGCGAATGTAAAAGGATGGTTCTGCAAGATGGAGGCCGTGAAGCCAAAGCCTATGTGCTCTGTCGCGTGCGCCATTGCCGGAATAAGCAACATGGGGTCGTTAACGGGTATCTGTATTGCTTCCGAGATAGCGGCATCGCGATTTCCGCGAAACACGTCATAGACACCGAGCACGTCGGCCAAGAAGATAGCGTCGAATTTTCCTCGTTCCACAATTTTAGCGAATTCAACCCATTGGTTGAGGTCGTTGTAATTCGTCATGTGGTCATCTTTCCGCACCCAGAGCCCGGGTGATTGATGTACGACACAGTTCATGTGGAAAGCGTTGAAATATATACGTTTTTTCATGATGTCCCTTTAAGGATAGACTGTTTCCCGGCAGCGGTCAGATCGAGGTCGTGCAGGGTAGCAGGCGGTTAGGCCCGGGTATAGCCGCGAGGGTAACCTTGGAGATCGTTGATTGATCGATCCCTCCCGTCCGCGGTTGCCTTTGTGCTGGCGTGCAGTGTATCATCGTTACGCGCACGCGGGATCCGTGTAGTGAGGATCAGAGAGGGAAAAGCATGAATCCAGATTCAGACTGCAGGTTGTTAGATGACAGTTGTGTTGGGCGCTTGAATTATCTGGCATCGTCGGCGGAGAGTTCGCTCTACCGTAACGGACAATTGCTTCTTCGCCGCAATATCGACGGTAGCGATACGGGAATGAAGGGGGTCGTCTTTGATGAACGGAAACTGCAGATACGGAACGGACGAGTTCTGAACCCTCCTGAGCGTTGCCGGTTGGATGTGAATGGGTTTGAATTGCTTGACCGGCCCTTAAGACCTGCAGGAATAGACTTTTTTGATCATCATTCGGTAACCAAACTATATTATCCAGATTGTGCCGATATTGTGAGGGAGGTCACCGGAGCGTTTGACGTTTTTCCGTTCGACCATAACGTGAGATCGGCCGCCGGAAAGCAGGAAGAACAACGCATCCGGAACGGACAGCAAGTACAGGGCCCGGCCTCGATCGCCCACGGAGATTATACGCTCCGCAGTGGGCCGGAGCGCCTGCAGCAACTAGCTCAGCCGCCTGGAGGAAATGATACGCTCCGTTCGGAAGTTGAGACGGGTAAGTCGCTCGTGCCACGGGACAAGGCGGAAAGGGCACTTCACTCTACGGGCCGGTTCTCGATTGTTAATGTGTGGCGTAATATTTCGGAGGCGCCTGTCGCAACCCATCCCCTCGCATTGTGCGACGCACAGACCGTCACACCTGAGGACCTCGCAGTTTTCGAGATTCATTACGAGGATCGCGTAGGCGAGAACTATTTCTCAAAGCATGCGCCGTTTCACCGATGGTGCTATTTCCCTTCCATGACACGGAGCGAGCCCCTGCTGATTAAGCAATGGGATTCGGCCGGCCCGTTGGCGAGGTCCGGAGGGAAGGCGGCAGATTCTACGGAAAACTATGCACCCTGTACGTTTAGTTTCCACAGTGCATTCGAGGACCCCGCCACACCCGAGGATGCCCCAGCACGGTGGAGCATCGAAGTCCGGTGTCTGGCATTGTTTCAGTAGCGCGCGTGGTCGGATATCTCTGAATCGGAGGCAAGCTCCTCAATCGGCCGCCGCGAAATGTGCGCGGGCACGCTCTTCGGAATTCGACTGTACAAGATAAAGCAACAGGAACGCGCACGCGAGCGAAGCCCCTAGGAGCGTGGTGGACAGTGCGGTGTACCCGAAGTTTGAGACGCCCAGGCCTCCGATGACGGCCCCAAGGGCGTAGCTTCCGTAGCCGCTGCCCGACAAAATGCCAGTAAGGGTACCCCTGGAGGAACCGCCCACGTCGGAGCCGACGACGTATAGTAGCGTTGCTACCGGCATACAGAGGACGGTGAACGCGCTCGTTATTAGTACGGTTGTCCATAGGCTGTCGCGTACCAAGAACGCTCCCATACCTGGCAGACTGGCCACGAAAATGCCAACCGTGGCAAAAACAAGTCTGCTCTTGTATTTGCCCATCTGACCGCCGAGGAGCATCCCACATGTAGTGCCGAATGCAACGACGGCTACAGGTAACGCTAGTTCCTGTGTGGTGAGTCCGTATGTCAATTGGAGAAATGCGGGAAAAAAAGTGATGACTAGACCGTAAGCCGTGCGCACACAGAGGTTGGCAGAGGCGATAATCCACGTTACAGGAAAACGTGCTACCTTTCTAAAACGGAAATGCCATTGAAGCGGTTTCTTTTCTTGCATATCCGGCGGTACACATCGTGCGAGCAACACGCAGGCGCCGACGAGGGTGGCGCCGGTGAAAAAGAATGCGGTTCTCCAACTCGTGTAGGCGCCCAAGAGCGTGACAAAGGGGACGCCTAATAGACTGCTGAGACCGGGTTGTGTTGTGACTATGGCTACGCCGACCGAGCGTTTGTTTTCCGGAAGAACATCACCTAACAGAGCGATACATGTTGGCGGTACCATGCCTCCGCCGATTCCTGTAAGAACCCGGAAAAAGGCGGCCGACGGAAGATTCGGCGCGAGGGCCGTGCCTATCGAACCTAGGCCGACGAGTGAAACGCCTATAAGGATGATCGGCCTGCGACCAAAGGCGTCCGAAAACGGACCAACCAGGATGGCCGTGACGGCCCACGCAACAGCAGCTGCGGTTACAAGCTGCGCAACTACGGGAACACTTGTGTCCCACTCTACGGCCATGTTCACCAGGAGCGGGCCCAGCATACTGAGAGCCGTGAGGACCGCAAAGACGGTAAAGCCAACGGCCGCGAGTAGTATTGGAGAGTAAGGTTCAGGTTTAGCCATTTCGGAAAAGGTAGATTGTATCATAAGTATTCAGGCCAGGAATGAAAACTTACTTCCTAGTCCGGGCGAGCTTCGTCCCGCCCGCCGCATGCGAATCCGGCTAAGCTTGTGGCCTAGAGATGATTGAAAGTCTCCCGGTCTGTGGAGTCGTCGCTACTCGGGGCGGAACCTCTTCTGTCGTAGCGGGAAGCAAGTAGTTTGGGCCGGGGAATGCGATTAGAATCGGCTACGACTGGAAGAGATATTAGGAGGGATTTTCTATTCGGGCTCTCATGGTAAACTAAGCTCATGGAAGAAAAAGTGTGCATCGTGACAGGAGTTGGAGAGGGCACTGGCAGGGCCGTAGTGGAAAGATTTGCGGCAGGCGACTACCGCGTAGCGATGTTAACTAGGAACGAAGCTCGTGGAAGTCGTTATGAGGAGGAGATTCCCGGTGCGGTCGTCTATCCCTGCGACGTGCAGCAAGAGACAGAGGTAAAATCGACCGTCGCGGCAGTAGCGGACGAGCTCGGACCGCCAACAGTACTCGTGCATAACGCAGTAAGTTTTGATTCTATCTTCGGAACGTTTCTGGAAATTGAACCCTCCAGCCTCTGGGAGAACTTCCAAGTCAATACGATGGGACTTTTCCATATGGCGAGGGCGGTTACCCCGTACATGCTGCCGGCGGCGCGAGGGGCGATCATGGTCACAGGTAACACTGCCGCCCGGCGAGGGCGCCAACAGTTCGCAGCATTTGCACCGACAAAGGCAGCCCAACGTATTCTCACCGAATCAATTGCACGTACGTTAGGGCCAAAGGGCATACACGTGTCTTACATATTGATTGATGGCGGAATTGACATGCCGTTTGCGAGAACTGTATTGTCGGGCCGGCCAGATGAATTCTTTATCAAAACATCCGCAATTGCATCAACGATCTGGGACGTCGTTCACCAGGACCGTTCCGGTTGGACATTCGAGCTCGACATCCGTCCGTTCGCTGAAAAATGGTAAGATCCCTCTCGATTTCTAAGGTTAAGAGAGTAAAACCAGCGGTTTCTAACCTTACTTACATGTCGTAGTATCGCTCAAGAATACACCTTCAGTGCAGCAAGACTGTGAGTAAACGCGTGAGTTCCATCGTTGTTTTTGGGGAGTAAATGATGAAAAACCCGACCAAAACCAAGCGGCCGACTCAGAGCAAAAAAAAGGTATGGCACGAGGAATATCCTGAACTAGGGACGAAGCCTATCCCGATCGAACCCTGTATTTCGCAGGACTATTTCGAACTGGAGCGTGAGCGAATTTTTCAAAAAGCGTGGGTAAACGTGGGCCGGATAGAGCAAATCTCGAAAGTTGGTGATTTCTTTGTGAAGGAGCTTCCTGTCTGCGACACGTCGTTAGTGATCACACGCGACAGAACCGAAAGCATCCGGGCATTCCACAATATGTGTTCACACAGAGGTAACAAAATTGTTTGGGATGTTTCTGGGGCCTGTGCCAGTTTCACGTGTAAATTTCATGGCTGGAATTATGGTCTTGACGGTCGACTCAGAGTTGTACCGGATGAAGACAGGTTTTGTGACTTGGAAAAGCGATCGCTAGGGCTTACGCCAGTCGCAGTAGATGTCTGGGAGGGGTTTATCTTTGTTAATCTTGATACCGCGCCGGAACAAAGTCTTACTGACCATTTGGGCGAACTCGCGCAGGGTCTGAAGGGCTATCCTTTCGATAAATATACGATGTGCTATGGGTGGCATACCGAATTGAATGCGAACTGGAAAGTCCTAAAAGATGCATTTCACGAGGCATATCATGTTCCTTTCCTGCACAAACGTTCCTTGCCCGACTCCTTCACAAGTGAAGAGAATCCGTACGCGCACGCGTTTGCATTCAAGCTATTCCAAAGAAATCATCGGATGTCCGTTTTCGGCAACCCCGGCCATCGGCCCGGAAGCGTCGAGGGTCTCGCGCAACAATTTGGCTCGTCCATTGTCAAACGCGATTGGGACATGACCGAATTGCCCAAAGGGGTGAACCCAACAAGGAGTCCGTTTTGGGCTTTCGATGCTAATATGTTTTTCCCGAATTTTGATCTTTTCGTTTTTGATGGGACTTATCTCACACACAATTTTTGGCCCTTAGCTCCCGATCGGACCGTATGGGAAATCAATACATATTTTCCCCCGGCGCAGAACGCGGCCCAGAGATTTAGCCAGGAGTACAGCAAGGTATTGCTGAGAGAGGCGTTGCTTGAGGATGCGAGTACACTCGAGGCGACACAATCTATGCTGGCATCGGGCGCGAAAAAAGTGTTTGTGCTGCAAGATCAGGAGCTCTTGGTGAGGCATGGGCATCAGGTAATTGAGGACGTGGTGGGCTTTTACGACCGCTAGATAATTGGCCCGAAGCCATGGTTACGTTTCATAGAAGCATAGCGATCCCGACGCTCTTGGTAATTTTTTACGCCTGCTCGGAACCGAAACCGGGCCCAATTAGGGAACTGGCCCGTATTGGTTTAAGCGTCAACGCTCAGGATTTTATCTGGGCGGCCGAAGGCACAGAACCAAGGGTCGTAGGGTATTTCCTGGCGGCTGGCATGGACCCTAATGTTATGGGCCGATCCGGGCAAACGGCTCTGTGTGTTGCCGCGGCCAAAGGTAGTGTTCGATCGTTCGGTTCCTGTTGGAGGCGGGAGCGGAGCCGAACATTAGGCCGGATGACGGGGAGACGGCTCTGATCCAAGCCGCGGAGAGGGGACAGGCCGATATTGTTAGAATGTTGCTTCGGGGAGGCGCGAATCCCGACATTCAATCCATGAGCGGCGAGACCGCACTGATTGAGGCGGCGGAATCGGGACACTCTGAGACGGTAGCTGTTCTACTCCGCGTCACAAAGGATCCTAACGTCCAGGACCGTGTGAAGGGTCATACCGCCATCATGGCAGCTGCGGCAGGAAACCATGCAGACACGGTCAGGACTCTTATTAACGCCGGGGTAATGCGCGGCATACCCGAGTTGTCGGGACTTACGCCCCCACAACTCGCGCGGAAATCAGGTTATTTCGACGCCGTGCGGCAATTGGTCATTCCATAGACGGCTTGGCGATGGCTGATTATGAAGTGTCCCAGGCTCGGCCCTATTTCGCGATTCGTGATAATTTTGTTCACGGAAGCTTGACCCGAAAAGTATAACGTGTTCTAACGCCTACGTTTGCTATAGCCCGAGGGCTGCGGAAAACTAGCGTTTCTGTTGTGAGTTGCAAGTCGATTCGCGCACGTGTCAATGCTCAAATTAGCTCAGCAGGTTGGCGGACGGCCGTAACAACTAGAGACAAAGTTAGACTGACAACGGCGGGGTGCAGCGGCAAACGAGAAATTCCAGCGTAGGGAGGCGATCCAATGAGCAACACCGAGCGCAACGGTACAACGAGCAACGGCAGCAGTTCCGAGGGCTACAAATGGCACCACAAACACCCGCACCTCGGGACCGACCCGATACCGGCGAATGTGTTCACGTCAGCGGAGCAGTTCAAATTGGAGCAGGAGCGGATTTTCAAAAAGGTGTGGCTCAATGTGGGCCGGGTAGACAGTATTCCGAATGCTGGTGATTACTTGGTGAAAGACCTGGCAGTATGCAACACCTCTGTGGTGGTGG
>CAZSWX010000018.1:0-7463 GCA_964610865.1 uncultured Enterobacteriaceae bacterium | reverse complement strand
CGGGGCTACAAGGCTACCCGTTTGCGGAGTATTCGGCGACGAGCACGACGTGGTCATCTCTGGTCAATGCGAACTGGAAGGTTATTAAGGACGCGTTCCAGGAAGTGTTCCATGTCCCGTTTCTTCACAAGCAGTCCATCCCGGATCAGTTCAACAACAAAGAAAACCCTTTCGCACATGCACTGGACGTGAGGCTTTACCCGCGGCACGGGAGCGTCTCTATGTGGGGGAATTCGAGTTTTCAACCTACCCCGGTCGCCGACCTGGCTTACCGAAACGGTGCAATTCTCATCCGCAAGGATTACTCGGATACTGTTCTCCCGCCAGCGGTAAATCCTACCAAGAGTGACAAGTGGGCCTTAGATGTCAATGTAATCTTCCCGGCCTTTTTTGTGGATGTTTCTGAGGCCTCGTACTTTACGCACAACTTCCTTCCGATTTCGGTCGACCAGACATTGTGGATCTCTACGCAGTATTACCCAAAGGCGAAAACCATAGGCCAACGCTTTAGCCAAGAATACGGCAATGTGTTATTTCGAGACATTATCTTGGAAGATGGACGCACTTTCGAGGAAACACAAACCGTTCTCTCCTCAGGGGCAAAGACAGAATTCCCTTTACATGATGAAGAGATCTTAATCCGTCAGAGCCATTACGTTGTGGACCAGATGATCAACGGTCAATCTATAAAGACTACGGTTCCGGTGAACGGGAAGGATGTGGCGGCCCATGCCTAATGGTATTCTGCCCAAGGAGTTCGCGGATCTGGAAAAATGGATGGGATGGTCGCTTGAAACTGAAGGTGAGCGGAGCGACCGGAGACAATCTAGTACGATGGAAGATATTCAGTCGTTCTATGACGCTATGTTGGCACGCATGGATGAGGTGCTGGCCTATCTTGAACAGTTTACCCTCGACGGACTTCCAGAAGATGCCACGAGGCTTTTTCATCTGACGCTGTCCTTGGCCGAAGTTGCGCCGGCGGTAGAGCAATTTGGTCAGCCCAGCGTGGTGGATGGGTACGACATTAAACGTTTTGTTGCTACCCACAACTAAAACAGAGCCGAAGTTTAGGAGCGGCTAATACGAGTGCCGTTATTGAGGACTCCGCCATATTTTTCTGCGTGGTGATTGGGCGCGTAAGTGAGCGGTGAACAGAGAGACTGGAGGATTGAAACTAATGGCAACGAGCGGGCTACAGGGCCAAATCGCTACGGACACCAACGCTGTCACACGGGCCAGCGGTCGGCAAAAGTGGCATGATAAGTATTCGCACCTCGGCACCGGGCCGATTGCGGTTGATCCTTTTGTCTCACAGGCACAATTTGAGCTAGAGCGTGACCGGATCTTTAAAAAAGTTTGGCTCCATATCGGGCGGGTCGAACAAATTCCGAACACGGGCGATTATTTCGTCAAAGATTTGGCGGTCTGCAATACCTCGGTTATTGTTTCCCGCGGCAGGGACGGGTCCGTCAATGCATTCCACAATATGTGCTCGCACAGGGGCAATAAAATTCTTTGGGATGAGGACGGTACTTGTCAAAATTTTACGTGTAAGTTTCATGGCTGGAGTTATGGGTTAGACGGGCAGTTAAAGTTCGTTCCGGATGAAGAAAGTTTCTTCGATCTAAAAAAAAAGACACTCGGGATAACACCGGTGGCCGTGGGAGTGTGGGAGGGCTTCATTTTCATTAACCTTGATCCCCAGGAGAGTCTAACCGATTACCTTGGAGAATTTAGCAGGGGGTTAGAAGGCTACCCTTTCGGCGAGTGGTCGCAAACGTGCTTCTCTTGGAAGACCGAACTCAAAGCGAATTGGAAAGTAGTCAAAGATGCGTTCCAGGAGGTCTATCACGTAGCCTTTCTGCATCGTAATGCCTTGCCAGACATTTTCAATAGTTCTGAGAATCCGTTTAGCCATGCTCTTGATTTTACACTGTTCCCAAAACATGTGAGGGCTTCATTGTACGGGAACCCAGAACACCAGCCTGCGCCGGTCGAGGCCTTAGCGTACAAGCACGGGTCACTGATTATCCGAAATGACTATAGCACGGATCACCTTCCCCCAGGTGTCAACGCGACGCGAAGTAAGACGTGGTCGCTTGATCTGAATGTGATCTTCCCAAGCTTTTTTCTTGACGTTTCTGACGGTACCTATTTCACCCATCATATGTGGCCCGTGGCCGTGGACCGGACGGTCTGGGAGGTCCATGTTTATATGCCGGAAGCAAAGAGTCCTGCCCATCGGTTTAGCCAAGAATATAGCAAGATCATTACTCGAGACGGATTGATGGAGGATGGTCGTACGCTAGAGGAAACACAGGCAATGCTGGGTTCTGGGGCGAAGCAAGAATTTGTATTACAGGATGAGGAACTTCTGGTCCGACACAGTCACCATGTCATCCAGCAGATGATTCGGGATTAGTTCCGAAAGAAACCTGTATCGGAGAAAGAGGAGGATAGCATGAGAGTTGGGGCAGATATCATCAACCAGAATTTGGGTCGGCCAAAGCCCGATCACGAAGTATACTGGGAAGAGCAGAAACTAGCCGATTTGGTCGAGCCCCTAGGATACGATTCTTTGTGGAGTGTTGAGCACCATTTCGACGACTACACCATGGTCCCGGATGTGCTCCAATACCTAACTTTCATGGCAGGCCGCACGTCTCGTATCCAGCTAGGTAGCGCAGTTGTGGTATTACCCTGGCACGATCCGGTGAGGGTGGCCGAGCAGATCGCAATGCTGGATATTCAATCGAGGGGCCGCTTGCTGCTTGGATTTGGTCGCGGTGCGGCCCAGATAGAGTACGACGGTTTTCGTGTCGCAATGGACACGTCGAGGGCTCGTTTTACGGAAGCGGCGGAGGTTGTGACCAAGGCACTGCAAAATTCTCGATTCTCATATGACGGGCAATTTTTCCAGATTCCTGAGATGAGTATAAGACCACGACCTCATACCGATTTTACCGGTCGCATGTACGGCGCTGCGATCAGTCCGGAGTCAGCGGAAATCATGGCCAGGCTGGGTTTTGGTGTGTTAGTCCTGCCGCAGCGTGACTGGGACACGACGGCTGAGGAGCTTCAGCGTTACGACGAGTTATGCCTCGGTTTGGGCAAGAAGCCCGTCAAGCCTATAGTTGGTTGCTTTGTTTATGTTGACGAGACCGAGGGCAAGGCCATGGACGGGGCTCGAAAATACATGGGGGCGTATTGGCAGTCGGCCGACGAACATTACCGCTTCTCACATGGCGCGCATGAGGGCGTAAAGGGCTACGAATATTATGATCAGATGGGCAAGGCCAGTAAGAAGATGGGTAATGAGGCGGTGAACGACTATTTTATCAGCTTCCAGTGCGTCGGAACGCCTGAGATGTGTCTCGAGAAGATTAAATACATCAAAAATAAAGTTGATACGGAGCATTTTATCGGCATATTCAAATATGGGGGTATGCCCGCGGAGCGGGCCGAACAGAATTTGCGTGATTTCGCATCGGAAGTGATGCCGGGATTACACCGAGAGGACTTTCGTGTTGGGGGGACTGAACCAGCTTTGGCTGTTGCCGACTAAAATAGGTGTCGTATTTTGTAGGTGTAAAGGAGAGGGGCGAATATTGTCCCTCGTTAGCGATCAGGAAAGGATGTAATTTCGGCCGCAGGTCTTTTCGGAAGGTCTGCATCCGATAGTCCGCCGAGGGAAATAGGATGACGGAGCCGGTAGAGGACCGATGGAGTGATCAGTACCCAGAATTGGGGACCGAACCGGTCCCCATTGAACCGTATGTCTCTCGCAAATATTTTGAACTGGAGAGAGACCGTATTTTCCGTAAGGTTTGGCTCAACGTCGGACGTGTGGAGCAAATAGCGCGAGAAGGCGACTATTTCGTGTATGACTTGCCCGTGTGCGACACTTCTATCGTTGTGGTACGGGGGCAAAAGGGTCGGGTCCATGCCTTTCACAATATGTGCTCTCACCGGGGCAATAAGGTGGCATGGGCGAAGTCTGGGTCGTGTAAAAAATTTACCTGCAAGTTCCATGGCTGGACTTATGATCTAGCAGGTCAGGTTAAGTTAGTGCCGGACGAGAACCGTTTTTTTGCACTCAAAAAAGAGAATCTTGCACTTACGCCGGTGTCAGTGGATTTGTGGGCGGGTTTTGTGTTCATTCATCTAGATCCGGATCCGTCCGAGACGCTGAGAGAGTACCTAGGTGAGGTGGTTCCGGCTTTGGACGGCTACCCATTCGATGAACTGTCGCTCACCGCATTCTACTGGAGAGCCGAGGTCAAAGCCAACTGGAAAGTCTGCCAAGATGCCTTTCAGGAAGGGTATCATTTCCCCGTACGGCATAAGGAATCTGCAGCCTCGGCTTTTACTAGTGAGACGAACCCGTATTGCCATTTTCTTAGTTTAGATCTGTATAAACGACACCGTCGCACATCGTCATACGGGAACCTAAACTATAAACCGACTAGGGTCGAAGGGATGGCTTATCAGTATGGCAGTTCAGTGATGGTGGACCGAGGCCAGTCGATGGATGATCTCCCAAATGGTGTGAATCCAACCAGGCGGGAAGATTGGTCGATCGACGTCTTCTGGATTTTCCCCAATTTCTCTGTATTTCCCACGAACGGGACGTATCTTACGCATCATTTCTGGCCGATTGCTGAAGATCGTACGATTTGGGAAACGCGTACCTACTTCCCAAAGGCCAAAAATGCC
The DNA here is from genome assembly GCA_964610865.1 of uncultured Enterobacteriaceae bacterium. Classification (GTDB taxonomy): domain Bacteria; phylum Desulfobacterota; class Binatia; order Bin18; family Bin18; genus Bin18. Next base: position 2,744 of record CAZSWX010000018.1, on the reverse strand, counting down.
GGGCAACGGTTCAGCCAAGAATACAGCAAGGTTCTCCTCCGAGACATACTATTGGAGGATGGCACCACGTTAGAACATATGCAGGAGGTGCTTTCTTCTGGCGCGAAGCAGGAAATCTTTTTACAGCATCAAGAAATATGCGTGCGGCATGCCTACCGCGTAGGCGAGGAATATGTCAGATTCTATTGCGACGCAGAGCGGTCTGCGGGATGAAGACTAATAGCCTACCGGAACTTTTTCAAGACTTAGAAGCATTTATTGATTGGTCGCTCTGCACCGAAGCGGAGAGAACGCAAAAGCGGCAAACCACTGATATGGTGGAAGCCCGCGCCTTTTACGAGGCCGTTGTACCCCGAATGGATGATATTATAGATTACTTGAATGCTTTGCCGATCGATAATTTGCCCGCGGATGCCGTGAGGCTAATGAATTTGACATTCTCCCTTGCAGAAATTGCGCCGGCCGTAGAATTGTTCGGAAAAGCTCGAGAGGATAATACTTTTGACCCTTTTCGTTATGTCCCTCAGCACAAGTGAAGGAGGCGTGTATGATCCGTCCCGAACGTATAGCCCACGTTGTCATTAAGGTGCGAGATGTAGAGGTGTCCCGAAAATTCTACACAGAAATCCTAGGTATGCAGGTGATGAAAAATGTGCCAGAGATCGGCGCTGTATTTCTTGCGAATCATGCACGCGATCACCATGAAATTGCATTGCTCCAGGTCGGAACCGATGCTGAGTCGCCCAAGGCAAAACAGGTCGGCCTAGCCCATATTGCGTTTAGACTTAGGAGCGAAATCGAGCTCGAAGAGGCATATAAAGAATTAAAGGCGAAGAAGGTGCCAGTGAGCTTTACCGTGGATCATGGTGTGACCAAAAGTGTATACTTTCTTGACCCTGATGGTAATGAACTGGAAGTGTACACCGATAAACCCGTGGAACAGTACATCGGAATGCCAAATTCGTATTTGGGTATGGAAAAGCTTGAATTCGCGGCTGACGAACGCGGCTTGAAAGACGTTATAGCGGGTCTGGATAATTGATAGGCGGTAGAGGTTTAACTGTGGTCTCACACTGGCGCGTTTCTATGGGCCGACTGTACAATTTCAGAGTAAGTAAGTGCGGCCCGGTCTGATAGATACGGAGTACGAATGGGAGTTCGAACGGGAGCAGAATATAAGCGGAGCCTCCAAGATAATCGCACCATCTATGCCCATGGTTCACGCGTGGCCGACGTCACAGAATATACCCCCTTCCGGGGTATCATCGAAACGATAGGTTCGCTCTATGACGTGCAGCATGACAATACCCTGCAAACGCCTTTGACATACTCTTCTCCAAAAAATGGTGAGCCTGTTGGGCTTTCATTTCTCATGGCGAATAGCGTGGATGAAGTAAATCAGCGCCTGAGGGCGGAGGAGTCAAGAGCGGAACATACCTACGGCCTCATGGGCAGGATGCCCGATTTTATGAACGCCCTCGTGACAGACGCGGCTGTGGCTGCTCCCTTTATAGGCCAACGCAACCCGCACTACGCCGAAAATGTCATACGCTACTATGAGAACTGCCGCGACAACGACTGGTGCCTTACGCATACCCTCGTAGACCCGCAAATTGATCGATCTAAAGGACCCGCCGACCAAAATGACCCGGAAGCCGCCTTACATGCTGTGCGCGAGACAGAGAACGGTCTGGTAGTCAGTGGTGCGAGGATGCTTTCCACGCTTGCGCCTTTCTCTAATGAACTCTGGGTTGGACCGTTTTATCCCAGGCGCCCCGGTGAAGAAGCGTACACCCTTTGCTTCGCGATTCCTGTAGATACGCCTGGCCTCAAATTTGTCTGTCGCGAAGCCTATAACACTGGGCGCAATGCATTTGACCGACCGTTATCGTACAGATTTGATGAAGAAGATGCCTTGGCTATTTTTGATGACGTCGAGGTTCCTTGGGAGCGGGTATTTATTAACGGGGACATCGATGCGTCAAATTATATCCTTGGACGGGCGCCTGGATATGCTCTGTTGCAGGCGGTCGCACGCGGCACCGTCAAATTACGTTTTATGACTGGACTTGCATGTTCTGTCGCAGAGGCTATCGGTCGGAACAAGGCAATACACAATCAAGCGCAGCTTGGAGAATTGGTAGCCAACGTAGAGATTGCTAACGGCTTGCTGGAAGCCTCAGCGAAGAATGTGGTGAGTAACCGGCAAGACGGGGGGTCCCTTCGATCACTTGCAGCGGCGTTGTGGGTTTTTATACCACAGGCGCATATGAGAGTGGTGGAAGTGATTCGACAGGTAAGCGGAAGTGGTCTCATTATGACACCAACCTCTCAGGATTTTGATAATCCCGAAATCGCCGAACACTTAGATAGGTATTTGAAGGGAAAGAACATGACAGCTCGAGAGCGTGTCCGCCTGTTCAAGCTGGCATGGGACATGCTTGGAGAGCAATTTGGAGCGCGGCAACTGCAGTATGAATGGTTTTATGCAGGCGATCCGATGTTTACAAGGAGCCGCTTCTACCATTCGCCGGCAGTGCAAGAGTACAAAGGCATGATCGAAAGGTTACTGAGCGAGGCTGATTGACGGCATTGATCGAGTCTTTGCTCGCCACGAGTGCGCCCTGTCGTCCACACGCGGCGTGTTGAGGTCTCGAGCCCGACGATGGTTCAGCGAGGGGGGTTCGTCGAGACGATATCGGGGGTTTCTTCGAGGCCCAGGGCGCCGATTGGGGCTTCGAATC
>CAZSWX010000017.1:0-15127 GCA_964610865.1 uncultured Enterobacteriaceae bacterium | reverse complement strand
GCTTTTCTTTGCCTCAGGTAAGTAACAACGTAATTCCGTTCGGCGGGGCTACGCAGCGGCTGCCACGAATCGTAGGCCAGTCGACTGCCCTCGAGATGATTCTTACAGGCAGAATAATAGACGCGGATCACGCACTACGTATAGGATTAGTCTCGGACACAGTACCAATCGATGAATTCGCCCCCCGTGTTGACGAAATAGTATCGGGTCTGTTAGGCAAGGGCCCTGTCGCTTTACGGTTGGCAAAGGAAGCGGTAAATAAGGCAATGGACCTTACGTTGGACCAGGGTATGCGGATGGAGGAAGATTTGTACGCTTTACTCCAGACAACCCAGGATCGCGCCGAGGGCATAGAAGCTTTCTTGGCTCGTCGCAAGCCCCGTTTTTCTGGTAGGTGATAACAGCAAACAGGAGGTGAGAAGATGGCAAATCAACTAGGTAAGATGTATTTATGTGGAAGCTGTGGAGGACAGGTGATCGTTACGAAGGGCGGGGATGGAGCGATCAAATGTTGCGGTGGCGAGATGCAAAAGAAATAAATCGAATTTGGCTCCAGGATGGAGAGACGAAGCGGCTACTGTCCTCTCGGTTACACAAGATGGCACGACCTTGTGCGAAGCACAGGTGCCAGATACAACCACTTTACTGAGCCATGGAGAACACTAGCCATATACATGGCGCGGAGGTTGCTAATATGCCGGAAGGGCTTACTCCAATATCTGCCGATGAAATACAAACCCGGATTAAAGAAACTATCTCGGACGCCAAAGTGGTAGTCCGTGATTATACCGGGGGAGGGGATCATTACGAAGCCGTAGTCGTTTCGGAAGAGTTCCGCGGGAAGCCCCTCGTCGCTAGACATAGATTGGTGTATGGGGCTCTGCAGGAGGCCATGGTCGAACGCATTCACGCCCTCGCCCTTAAAACGATGACGCCGGACGAGTTCGAAGAAGAAGAGAAAACAGCCAAACCATTAAAGATCGACGGGATTGCCTCGTGATTCCGGGCTTTTTAACGAGTGCGGCCTGCCCAGTCTTGACCGATAGGAGGAATATATGTCTGATGCTGTCCACACCCAAATTGAAGAAACGGTAAAGAACCACAGGGTCCTCATATACATGAAGGGTAATCCGACTTTTCCGATGTGCGGGTTTTCCGCCGCAACAATCCAGATTTTCGATTCGTTAGGTGTCCCGTATGAGACCGTAGACGTCCTTCAAGATTCCGCAGTTCGAGACGGCATAAAAGCCTACTCGAACTGGCCAACGGTTCCGCAGGTATATTTGAATGGGGAATTCGTTGGAGGCTGCGATATCATACAAGAAATGCATGGTCGGGGCGAATTAGAACCGCTAGTTCGGGCAGCTATTGAGGCCGATTGATTACTTCGCACACTAATACCGCCGGAGTCTTTTCCTACATCTTAATTCTAGACGCGATCGGTGAACCCACACCCCTGGGGTGCTGATTAATGAGAGATAGCAACGCCCCAGGGCCGCTCTCCCACCTCTATCATTTTAATCACCTTGTTGGTCGACGTTTCTATAACAGCCACTTTGTTCGACCTTCCCGCCGTAGCGTAGAGTTTTTCCCCTCCGGGCGTGAGGGCGGTCCACCACACACGCTTGCCCTCGATGGGTATCTTGCTCACCACCGCGTTTGAGCTCGTATCGATCACCCACACATCGTTCGAGCGCCCGTGCGCGACGTAGGCCCGAGACCCGTCCGGTAAGAACGAAATGCCCACGGGCCTCTCACCCATTTTTATCGTTTTAGTAACCTTCAATGTAGCCACGTCGATCACCGATACCGTGTTCGTGCGCTCGTTACTCACGTAGGCAGTATCTCCGTCTGGCATAAAAGCGACGCCGCGGGGATTCTCTCCAACAGGCACCGACGCCAACACCGTACCGTCACGAGCATCTATTACGGTTACATCATGGGACGTCTCATTGGGAATCATAGCGATAGCACCGTCTGGAGAAAGCACCACGGTCTCCGGTTCGATTCCGGCGGTAATGATCGCGACAAGAGTTTTTGACCCCGTGAGAAATATACGAATTTCCCCCGCGTTTTCGTTCACCACATAGAGCCGAGAACCGTCTAGGCTCAGGTCTATTCCCTCTGGGTCAATCCCCGCCTCGATCGTGTCAACGACCTTCCACGTCGCCGCGTCAATAACGGATATGTCGTTGGAATTACCGTTGGCAATATACACGCGTGAACGGTCGGGAGAGATCACGATCCCCCGGGGTCGATCCCCGACGTTTACTTTCGCAGCAACCTCGTCGGTATTCGTGTTGATGACCCATACATCGTTAGACTTCTCATGAGTCACGTAAGCAAAAGTGTCCCCGCGAGCCGGCTCCGAAAACCAAACCAGTTGCAAGAGATAGAGAACACCAAAACAGCAATAGACCGGTTTAACTTTCATTTCTTTGCCTCACTCGTGCGCCGAGGCAATTACCTCGCGCCGCTGCCCTATTGTCACAGGTCCGCCCTGACTCTCGCACTTCGAGGCGTTCCTCACATAAGCAAGGATCTGCCAAATCATGTCGTCGGGCAATTGGCCTGCGAAGCCCACCATCTCGGTTTTCGGTACCCCGTCGCTCACGACCTGAAACATTTCTTCATCTGTTCCCGTCCCGTTCACCCAGTCACAATCGAACAAATTGGGACATTTACCGTCGCGCTCGGCTTCCGCCTTCACGTGGCAATAACCCGAACACACCGCTTCAAAAAGCATTTGACCTTCTGCGATCGCGTCTGCATCTCCCGCGAAGGGGTTCTTAATCTCATCAGCGGACACCATAGCAACGGTAGAAAACAACCACCCCCACAGCAAAACACCAACTATGTTTTTCATAACCTCCTCAATTCCGAGCCGCCTCTCGAGATAGCCTAAACATTTCCATAACATCATACGTTCTGTCGAATGGATTATAAAATGGGATACCGTAGCGTTTAGCTAACGGATCAAGTTTCCCCGCATCCCGTAACCTCCCGAGCGCGCCATCAATCTCTTTTCGCAAGGCCGCGTCAGTTTCGCGGGTAGCAACATGTTCATTCCAACGAGCAGCTACCAAGGGTTCCTCTTCGCCAAAAACGAGCCCCCATTCCGAATTGTTTTTAACATGCCAGCCCGCAGTCGGACCCCAAACAAAGGCAAGACTTGCCTCCCTCCGTGCGACGGCCTCAAGCGCCTGCCTTGCAGAAAAGAACGTACTCGCAGTGGCATCCAAAGCTTCCAGAACAAAGCTTGCGATTGTCTGAGCCTGCACTGCAACGACTTGCTGTTCAAGCTCTCGCACTGAGGACGGGGGAGTTTCTTTCCGCCCCACGAGTTGGAAGGCCGCACCATAATACGCGCGTCCGATAGACAATCCATCTACGCCGCGGACTGCATCTTTTCCCGGCACACTGAAAATCGCATCACAAGCCCCCATCCGTAAACGATGGAGCGGGAAATCAGATTCATCGACTTCCGTAATACGATCGCTATTTCGAACCCAAACAGGCGAGAGAATACGGCCCATTTCCGCCGCTACAGCCGTGGCGACATCCACATCAAACCCGCTGTTATCTTCCTCATGAGAGAACGGTTGATTGAGCGCCAGAAAACACACACGCAATTCTCCAGCGTCAGCGAACAACAGTCGCGGCGGAGCACCAATTATGGTAAATCCCCACACAGAAATTAAGAACGTTAAACAAAGAAATTTGCTCATGTTCTACGTTTACGGGTTACGACTATTCGGGTAGCGCAAAAACAAGCAATGCGCTGCCTTTACTCGTCAGTGGTGGCTCACCAACGAGGGTTACGGCGAGGCCGCCCCCACCGCTTGGAATAGCTACATATTGGCGGCCGTCAGCCTTATAGGTGATGGGCTGCGCCCGCATAGAAGAACCAGTCTGAAATTGCCAGAGCAATTCTCCGTCGGCTGCATCAAAAGCGAGAGCCATACCTTCGAGATTCCCTGAAAAAACCAACCCACCTCCCGTTGATAACGCGCCGCCCATCATCGGATAATCGTCTTGGTAACGCCATTTTATCTCTCCGGTAGACGGATCAATTGCTGAGAGATGTCCGTAAGACGTGCCATCGTCCCCCTGCGTTTTCCCTGGTCCACCCCCCCAGAAGGGGATACCCTTAATGAACACTGATGCAGATTTTTCCATTTGCCAGCAGCTTTCCACGACTGGAACGTACATGAGTTTCGTTACAGGACTATAAGCAGCCGTATAAGAGCCGTTTTTTCCGCCGACCGAACCAGGACAAATAAATTCCTTGGCTTCGGGCGTTGGTACAAATTGGGGATCGACCATCGGACGGCCGGATTCATCTAACCCCTTCGACCAGTTGAGCTGGTCCACGTATTGCGTCCCGTGTAAATATTCCCCTGATGCACGATCCAAAACATAGACGTAACCATTTCTATTAGGTTGCGCTAACGCCTTGACCGTCTCCCCACTACGCTCGACGTCCACTAAAAAGAGATCTGTGTTCCCGTCGTAGTCCCATATGTCATGGGGCGTAAATTGGAAATACCACTTGATTTCTCCGGTATTCGGGTCAAGGGCGAGGACCGAGTCCGCGTAGAGGTTGTCGCCCTTTCGCACGTCGCCATTCCAATCCGGCGCTGTATTCCCGGTAGCCCAATATAAAAGATCTTGGTCCGGATCGTAGGAACCTGTGACCCAGGTTGGGGCCCCACCGTGTTTCCATGAATCGCCGGCCCACGTCTCTGACCCCGGCTCGCCCGCTTCAGGAATGGTATATCGGCGCCAACGTCTTTCGCCCGTGTCGATATCGTAAGAATCAATATAACCCCTTACCCCATACTCTCCACCTGCAACGCCCACGATCAGGTTCTGTCTCACAACGAGAGGGGCAACGGTGGCACTGAACCCGTCACTGTACTTGTCCATTTCGACGTTCCACACCACTTTTCCTGTTTTTCGGTCCAAGGCAACCACGCGCGCATCCAGCGTAGCCATAAAAATATTGTCGCCAGCGACCGCCGGACCTTTGTTTGAGGGGCCACAACAAACTCGCATGTCGTCGGGCAGCTCGTGCTCATACCGCCACAACAATTCGCCAGTAACTGCATCGAGCGCGAACAAATGGTTGTACGCAGCGGTCAAATAGATGATTCCATCCACCACGATAGGGGAGGCCTGCATCTGTGCCGGGATGCCAGTTTGAAACATCCACGCGGCTTTGAGGCCCTTTACGTTATGGCGATTAATATCCGCCAGGGGACTGAACCGCCACCCGGCGTAATTTCCGCCATACATTAGCCAGGAATTTGGATCGTTCGTTCCGCCCAAAAGATGCTCTTGGGTCACTGATTGGAAATCGTAGTCCGCGGCCCAGCCAGTGAGGACCTGGTCGTTACTTTCCCCCGCTACTCCTGTATCACCCTTTTTGTGAGTGACAGAGCCTCCTTTTTGCGACTCAGATTCAACAGCTTCGTGGGAACGGCCACCCACCGCTCGCACCTCGTTCGGAAGGATAATAGCCAAAATGGCCAGACTAAAAACGGTAAGGGTTCTCCGTAAGCACAAATTCCGCATTCTCTTCCCTCCTTTGGCGGAGAAATACAGTAAAATACCTTGGCGTGACGCGGTCGAAAAATACTCGGTTTTTGTTTGTCGGTCAAGAAAGGGCATAGTACCCGCTCCCAGGTACCTAGATACACTATGCGCCGGCGTTAATAAAAGCCTAAGACCCGTTGTGCCCCACCGCCGAGGCGTTCAGCGAAAATTTAACACTCAGACTTATTTTTCGTCAATGTCTGGTATAGAGTAATCTCATAAGCACACATTGATACAAGGAAAGTTATTAATGACCGCCTACGCTTTTAGTAAACAAATAATCTTCGCTACTCTCGCCGTGGTCGGGCTCTTTTCTGCTTCTTGCGGTAACGAGCCGGCGCCTCCCGTCGACATTGAATCGGGCCCATCTTTTTCGCAGAACCCAGTTACCACCCGCGAGGCGCAATCAGGTGCAGCAATTGGAACAAAGCCGGCCGGCCGCATCTCGGGGAGGGTCGTCCTAGAGGGGACAGGCTCTCTCGCTGGCAGGAAACTTAGTGTCACAAAAGACGTCGAAGTCTGTGGAAGAACGGACAAATTTGCGCTCGACCTTTTACTCGGACCAGAAAACGGGATCGGCAATGCGGTAGTTTATCTTGAATCGGCCCCGGACGGCCACAGCGAGGAACTTTCAACGTCCGAAAGACAACTCGACCAGAACGAGTGTGTATACGACCCTCACGTTCTGCTCGTCCCTGCGGGTGCCACCGTGAATATCAAAAATAGTGACGGCATTCTCCACAACATACACACCTATAGCCTCTTAAACCCCGCATTCAATACCGCCCAACCCAAATTCAAAAAGGTTATTTCGAAGACATTCACGACACCGGAGATTATCAAAGTGACCTGCGACGTTCACGATTGGATGACCGCCTGGATCGTCGTTCACGATCATCCACACTACGCCGTCACCAACACCAACGGTACGTTCCAACTGTCTGGTGTTCCTCCTGGAGACCACACCGTTCGAATTTGGCACGAATCCTTGGGAGAACAAACGCGATCTATAACGGTTGCTCCCGCACAGACCACAACCACAGACTTCGGGTTTCCCCGTAGTGGATGAGACAAAGTATATAAGATATACGAATGGCTCTCGCGCGTAGGGTCAGCCCTGATTCGCGATTTGTAGGCTATGATTTTTCGTCTCTTCTCAGCACCCGGTATCCGAATTATGGTCCTCGCAATTTCCCTTGCGGGGTTTTTATCGGCAGTGTTTTACCAAACGCCGGCCGGCGATCGTTTATGGCGGGCGGGTAAAGCTTCATGGTGGGACCACCCGGTACTCGACTTAGGCTTAACCGGTTGGGGTTACGCCCCGGAACAACCTATCTCATTCAGCCACAAACTCCACGCGGGCGAATACGGCCTCGACTGCCTGTATTGCCATGCCGGCGCACGTGTCTCACAATGGGCATACGTGCCGCCCGTCCAAACCTGCGTAGGCTGCCATGCTAGACCAACGGAGAATCCCGAAATCAAGAAAATACAAAAGTACTGGAGAGACAAGGACCCGATCCCGTGGGTGCGGGTACACGCACTTCCCTCTTTTACTCGTTTCAACCACAAACGGCACGTAGCGGCCGGCGTTGAATGTCAGTCGTGTCACGGCGAAGTCCAGCGAATGGAGCGTGTTGAGCAGGTATCATCTTTAAAAATGGGCTGGTGTGTTACATGCCACGAGGCGCATGGGGCAAGCAAAGACTGTCTAATTTGCCACTACTAGAACAGAAACAGACGAGAGAACGAACATGGGAGATGGACTCGACAGAAGGGATTTCTTAAAGTTGGTAGGGGCAAGCGCCGCAGCGCCCGTAGTTGGGTGCGCCTCGAAACCAGTGGAAACGATCATCCCGTACCTAGTTCAGCCAGAAGAAGTCACGCCAGGCACGGCCACCTATTACGCTACCGTGTGCCGAGAATGTCCTGCCGGTTGTGGCATGATAATCCGGACCAGGGAAGGCCGAGCCGTCAAAGCCGAAGGGAACCCTAAACACCCTGTAAGTAACGGGCGCCTGTGTGCAAGAGGCCAAGCGTCACTGCAAGGACTTTATAACCCCGACCGTATCCGACAACCGTTACTCCGGAATAGCGACGGCGTACACGAGCCAGTGTCTTGGACGAGGGCAGAAGCAGTGCTGGCGGCACATTTGCAGCGCGTCCAGAGAGAAAACTCTGCCGATCAGGTTACTTTCATTTCGGGTCAACTTGCAGACAGTACTTTCGAGTTGGCCCATCAATGGCTGAGAGCCATCGGATCAGAGCAATTCGTCACCTACGAGCCATTCGGATTCGAGGCTACAAGACGCGCAAGCGAAATATGCTTTGGCACTTCGACGGTACCCGTGTATGACATATCCGAGGCTGGTTTCCTTCTTAGTTTTAACGCCGATTTTTTGGACACATGGCACTCACCCACGAAATACGCAGGACAGTTTTCCCAAATGCACGGAGCCGATCGCGCCCCGGACGGACGATTCGTGCAGGTCGAATCCAGGATGTCACTCACCGGTGCGAACGCCGACGAATGGATCGCAATAAAGCCAGGAAGAGAAGCTTTCCTCGCGCTCGCGCTTGCACGCTTGATACTGCCGGGAAGCAGCGTACCCCTTGACGAGAAAGAGACACTCAGCACAAGCCTGGCCATTTATACGCCGACTATGGCAGCGGAGATTACCGAAATACCGGCCGACACAATTAGCCGGCTGGCGGCCGAGTTTGGCAGGCAAGGCAAAATCCGTCCCAGCGTCGCACTGGCCGGGGGTATAGCAGGAAGTTCAAGCGAAGAAACCGCGACACTTGTATCCGTAAATTTGTTAAACTATATAGCCGGGAACATCGCGAAGACAGTTTATTTTTACGACCAAGACGCGATCCCGCAATCCAGCTCCTACGCAAGGGTCCGTTCCGTTGTACAAGAGATGCAGCGAGGCAACGTACCGCTCTTGATGCTAGCGCATTCCAATCCCGTTTTCAGCCTCCCGGAATCGGTGGGTTTTGACGAGGCAATGAAGGAAGTTGACTTCGTCGTGAGTTTCTCATCTTTCCTCGACGAAAGCACCAAATTAGCCGACCTTATACTCCCAGACCATACTCCCTTGGAAAGTTGGGGCGATTCTAGCCCCGAAGCGGGGGTTCTTGGTCTCATGCAGCCGGTGATGGAACCTATCTTTGACACCAAAGCGCTAGGTGACACCCTGCTATCGGTTAGCCGCCAACCGACCGACTCACCAATAGGGTCGCTCCCTTGGGAAAATTACTACTCCTACTTACGAGCCAAGTGGCAAACAATTCGCAAAGAACGACAAGACGAAAACAATTTTGAGACTTTCTGGCATGATGCGCTCCAGCGCGGAGGAATATGGAGCCCGCAAAAAGCGACGCCCGTTCGCCTAAAAAAGGATTTCGAAACTGCCCTCTTTAGAGAACCCAAATTCCAGGGGCATTCTGCAGAAGCGCTAATACTAATCCCTTACCCAAGCACCCGCTACTATGACGGGCGTGGCGCCAACAAGCCGTGGCTCCATGAGCTTCCGGACCCGATGTCGCAGGCCGTCTGGGGCTCATGGATCGAAATTCATCCGGAAACTGCAAGGACGCGCGAGATCTCGGAAGGAGATCTTGTTTCTGTCAATTCACCATACGGGACAGTGGACGCCAGCGTACACTTGTACTCAGGGGTCCACCAAGGGGCCGTTGCCATGCCGATTGGGCTCGGCCATTCGAGCTATGGCCGGTACGCCGAAGGGCTTGGTCAGAATCCATGCAGGATACTTGCACCGGATCCTGAAAAAAATTCCGGGGGGTTTCCATGGCTATCCACCACGGTTGAGCTTCATAGCCTGGGTCAGAAAGTCCCCTTGATAACGACGGACGGTGACACAGACCAACACGACCGGGGGATTGCGCAGACGACAGAGGACGGAACTGAAGCAAGCCACGGGGACCATGTAGCCAAAGACATGTACCCTGCGATTGAATACGAAGAATACCGCTGGGGGATGAGTATAGATTTGTCCGCGTGCACGGGCTGCGGGGCCTGCGTCACAGCGTGTTATGCAGAAAACAATATTCCCGTGGTGGGGAAAGACATGGTAGCGAAAGGGCGGGAAATGTCCTGGCTCCGTATTGACCGCTTTTTTGAATCGGAAGAGGGGGAGCCTCCCGAAACGCGTTTTGCGCCGATGCTATGCCAACACTGCGGGAATGCGCCTTGTGAACCTGTGTGTCCAGTCTATGCCACGTATCATAATCCGGAAGGATTAAATGCACAGATCTACAATCGGTGTGTGGGTACGCGGTATTGCGCTAACAACTGCTCTTACAAAGTGCGACGTTTCAATTGGGATGAAGGCCACTGGCCGGAACCACTCAATCTCCAACTGAACCCGGATGTGACTATACGGGAGCCCGGTGTAATGGAGAAGTGCTCCTTTTGCGTCCAGCGTATTCAGGAGGGCAAGGGCCATGCCAAGGACGAAAATCGACAGGTTCAAGACGGCGACATTACGCCCGCGTGTGCGCAGACGTGCCCCACTCAAGCGATAACGTTTGGCAACCTAAAGGATAAAGAAAGTGAGGTAGCCCGAAAATCGCAAAGTCCTCGCGGATACACTGTCTTCGAGTCCTTAAACACGAAGCCGGCGATAACCTACATGAAGAAGATTAAGCGCGCTCGGGAGTAGCAGTCCATGGCAGGCACGCTCACCCTCCGCCAGGTCAACCGTGACCTACTCAAAAACATTGTCACTTCGCCTGCTCGAATATGGTACATCTTGCTCGGCATCGATTTGGTCATTCTGACTTTCGGCGCATACTGTTGGGCTTACCAAATCAGAGACGGACTCGGCGTCACGGGGCTCACCCACCCTGTCGGCTGGGGAATCTATATTACCAATTTTGTCTTCTGGGTCGGCATAGCCCACTCTGGCACGCTGATTTCGGCTGTACTCTTTCTATTCCGGGCTCGATGGCGAACATCCATTGCACGAAGCGCGGAAGCGATGACGATTTTTGCGGTCATGACGGCCGGTCTGTTTCCAATCATCCATATAGGGAGGGCATGGAATTTTTACTGGCTTCTACCCTATCCGAACCAACGGCAACTGTGGGTGAATTTTCAATCTCCCCTTGTCTGGGACGCCTTCGCTATTACCACATATTTCGCCGTGAGCTTCATGTTTTGGTATATCGGTCTGATCCCGGACCTGGCAGCAGCTCGGGACCGCACTCAGGGCCTCCGCCGTCGATTGTACGATTTCTTTTCTCTTGGGTGGTCGGGAACAGACGGGCAATGGCATCACTATCTAAGCGCCTACGGACTCTTTGCTGCTCTGGCTACGCCCTTGGTAGTTTCTGTCCACAGCGTAGTTTCATGGGACTTCGCCATGTCGATAGTCCCGGGTTGGCACAGCACCATATTCGCCCCGTATTTCGTCGCCGGTGCGATATTTTCTGGACTCGCTATGGTCCTAACGCTGCTTATCCCTCTCCGCAAAATTTTTGGCCTCGAAAGCTACATCACGCCGTACCACTTCGACAATCTCGGCAAGATGATAATCTGCACCTCTTTGATTCTCACATACTCCTACGCGAGCGAATTCTTTATTGCATGGTACAGCAATAATCCTTTCGAACAGGCTGCCTTTTGGTATCGGGCGACAGGAGATTACGCAGCCTTATTCTGGCTGATGCTTGCCTGCAATTGTGCAATCCCCCTCCTCCTCTGCAGGAGGACGATCCGGACCCACACGGTCTGGCTTTTTATAATATCACTCCTGATCAACATTGGCATGTGGCTTGAGCGATTCGTAATTATCGTAACCTCCCTCGCTCACGAGTTTGATCCCGCCGCTTGGGGGCTGTATCAACCCTCCTGGGTTGAGGTAGGTATCACGGTAGGTAGCTTTGCCTGGTTCTTTCTATTTTTTCTTTTTTTCGTAAAATTTCTACCGGTGGTCTCACTCTCGGAAGTGAAAGAACAGATCTCCGAAAGCAACTCGGAAGATCCCGGGCCAGAACCGACAACGATAGATGCTCCAAATCCAAGCCCTCCAGAACAGTTAACCTTCCAGAGGCCGCGAGTAGTCGGGGTATTCGACAGGCTGGAATCGGTTTACGCCACACTACGGTCTCTCAAACAAAGCGGTTATAAAAACGTAAGCATAGTGTCGCCCGTAGGTAACAACGAAATGGGTAATGTCTTGGGAAGGCATAAGAGCCCCATCCGCTACTTTACGTTAGCAGGTGCCCTATTCGGCTGCCTTATCGGCTTCGCCCTACCCATATACACTGCGCTTGATTGGCCTTTGCAAACCAGCGCGAAGCCCATCGTAGCGTTACCGGCTTTCGCTGTTATCGCATTTGAGCTGACAATCCTATTCGGTGCGCTATCAACACTTCTCGGCTTTCTGGTTCAGGCGCGTCTACCCTCACGTAAAAACATCGTAAGTCACGACGGACGTTTCACTGAGGACCGGTACGGCCTACGCGTCCCGTGTACCTTGACGGACATTGAAAATATCAAGGCATCTATGCAAGCCGCCGGGGCCGACGACATCTACATCCAGGAGACACCCTGAAATGGCGTCGGTAATAAAGCCTCAAGCCTACTGCAATGCTCGTATCTCCATCGGATGCCTGGCTTTGATGTGGATAACGTGGAGCACGGTCGCGCATGCCCTTCCGTGGGACACTGACATGTACTGGCAACCAGCACTCGAGGAAGGAACCTCTCTCAGACGTCCCGCTACAGACGCGGTCCCGACGACAGGCATCGAACCTCCGATCCCGCGACGCATAACAGACCGGATCAAAGCCGGGCTACGCCTCAGAAATCCCACAAACACCACAGAACAATCTATAACGAACGGCAAACGTTTGTTCGGCTTATACTGTAGCATGTGCCATGGGACCGGAGGAAAAGGCGATGGGCCTATGGTAGGAAAAGTAATGCCATCCTCAGATCTCAACGCTGACAGAATTAAAAGGCAAAAAGATGGATATCTGTACGCTACGATCCGGAGCGGTGGACTCGTAATGCCCGCCTACGGACACGCCCTGTCCCAGACCGAGCGGTGGGATCTAGTAAACTATGTAAGACATTTGCAAAAACATTCGCAATGAGCGCAAAGCAATGAGCAAATGGAAATCTAGGGGAAATGAGCTGTCGGTACATGAACCAGGGGACCGGGGCTACAGGTTCGATAAAGTGCTATGGTCTGGAGTCCTGGCTGGCACTGTCGTGTTCACCATCTCTGTGCTTAGTGACGAGGCACAACGCGTTTGGTCGGCGCTACTTGTTAATTGGGTCTTCTGGTCAGGCCTTGCTTTCAGCGGGATTCTTTTTCGGGCGCTTCTCTTGGCAACGAACGCCCGCTGGGCAAACGAGTTGCACACCGTCGCAGACGGCTTGGCCGCCTTCATACCAACTTCCGGATTTTTATTGCTAATAATGTTGCTAGGCAGGCACGAACTCTTCGACTGGATCGAACATTCGGTGCCAGGAAAAGAAGCCTGGCTAAATGAACCCTTCCTCGTTACGCGCAGCATTTTTGGGTTTACCGTTTTAACGGCTTCCGGACTGGGCCTGTTGCGCGCTTCGGCAATTCTCGAGCGATTGACAAATCCCCACGAACAGGAGTCCGTACCAATCCGACCATTCAGTTATTGGCTCGCAAGAGGTGAACCTAAAAGCGTGGAGGCAGCCAAACGGCAGGTGGCCATTCTAAGTCCGCTTTTCATCTTCCTGTACGGAATAGTTTTTAGTTTGATCGGTTTCGATTTTGTTATGTCTCTTGATCCCCACTGGATTAGCACTCTCTTTGGAGCTTACTTCTCAGTCGGAAACGTCTATCTCGGCCTGGGCGCCATCGGGGTTCTGGCGTTTCTCTCACATCCAGCCAGAAGCTCCGGTTCTTCGTCGCACTCCCCCAGCCACGACCTTGGAAAACTTATCTTTGGATTCTGCATTTTGTGGACATACCTGTTTTGGTGCCAGTACCTTCCTATCTGGTACGCCAACCTTCCTGAAGAGACTCCATTCCTAGTCTTACGCCTGTATGAAAGCCCCTGGTCTAGCCTGAGCCTAGCAGTACTTTTATGCAATTTTCTGATCCCCTTCCCGTTACTACTATTTGAGAAGACTAAGCGCTCGCCCCGCTCGCTAGCAATTGTCAGTGCGGTGATCTGTACCGGCATGTGGCTAGAGCGGTATGTCCTCATCGTTCCTTCTGTACAACCGCAGAAGGCTACTCCTTTTGGGTTGATAGAGCTCAGCATGCTAGCCGGCACTGCAAGTCTTTTTACACTCTGCTATCGGTACCATCAGAGAAGGGCTGCCTGCGCGTTGGAAACCTCGTAGGGAGGACAAGGCGGCTTGAATGGAGACCTGGAACCATTTGGATAGGTAAGTGAGGCCCGCCTTAGGTCTTAATTAAGAAAACGTGATGAAGTTTTTCTTTGACCTCGACGGTACTCTAACGAACCCGCGGCTAGGTATAACCCGTTGTTTTCAATATGCAATGGAGGGAATGAATCATAAGGCTTGGCCCACGTCAGCGCTCGAACAGTTCATCGGTCCCCCGTTGCAAGACTCCTTCCGACGGGTTCTCAATACCACTCACCAACCGCTAATTAATGAGGCGATCCGCTTGTATAGGGACCGCTATTCACACCAAGGGCTGTTTGAGAACGAACTGTATCCAGGCATTCCCGATAATCTCCGCCTACTGCGAGATTCTGGCCACGACCTGCTTGTCGTTACGAGTAAGCCTACCGTCTATGCAGAACGTATCATACGTCACTTCGAACTCGACCTGTTGTTTCCCAAAACCTACGGTTCTGAGCTATCCGGAGAACACGCGGATAAAAGAGCACTCATCGCTCATGTTCTGGATCAAGAAGGCATCCTGCCAGAACAAGCCATTATGGTCGGCGACCGTGCCTATGACATTGTAGGGGCAAAAATGAATAGAGTTAGGTCCGCAGGTGTACTTTGGGGGTTCGGGTCAGAGGCCGAGTTACTTCAAGCAGGGGCAGACATGATCGTCTCCTCAGTCGCAAAGTTAGCCCATCGGCTACTCGAAGGACCCCCATAAACGGGAATTCAGAGCGAGGTTAACCCGACCAGGCCGGCAAAAATTACAACTCGCTATTTGTCCGGCTATGTACATTTCTTGCGGACGCGACCGGATTGTAGCGTCGACGTGGCCTTTATCCGTAATAGAGTCTAATACATCAACCGCCTTTAGGGCCTGGGTTGTATAACTAGATGTTTCGGGCCATACTGCCACCCTCGCCTATCGGTTTTACGTTGGTGTGGTTCGTAGGGGCGAGTAGCAAAAGACCGTGATAATGCCTACGGACCGACCGACAGCAACCTTAGATCCTTTTGAGAGGAGACGACCATCGCAAACAAAATATTTGTAGGAAACTTGAACTTTGAAACCACACAAGACGAATTGCGGAGCCTATTCTCGGAGGTAGGTGAACTCGTTGAGGTCTTTCTTCCCAACGATAGAGAGAC